>DATCFQ010000103.1:0-3219 GCA_036509495.1 Caulobacteraceae bacterium | reverse complement strand
CGCGGGCATGAATCCAAGCGCAGGCGTGAATACCGGCACGGCCGTCTCCGCCCTCAGGCGGTCTTGAGCCCTGAACTCCTCGAGCAGGGTGTAACCTGTATCGCGCGAGCTTCCGATCGTCTGCCGTTGGCGTCGATCCTCCCGCACCGCGGTCGCGAAATGACGCGCCAAATGCACTAGCGCGCGCCCCTTGGCCTGTTTAGCTGCTTCAGGGAAGCCCAGCCAGAAGCGCGAAACGTATTTGCCCCCCGGCCGGACGAGGTCTGGCGCCAACATGTCTTGTCGCCAGCGGCACTTCTGCAAGTCGATGACCATCAGATGGGTGCAAGGAAAGTAGCGGAATTTCTGATACCAGCGGGGGTTCCAGGGGACGCCGAAGACGGCAAGGCCGTGCACCGACATGTGCTCGATCACGTCTTTCAGCCAATTCGGCCGCACCACGTAAAGGTCCGGGTCAATCACCACAGCGTAGCGGGTGCGAACGTTCTCGATCGCCAGATTGAGCCCCGCGGCGTGGTGATAGCTGGCGAGGAACTTGGAGAGCAACCGGCGGTGTTCCTCGGCATCTTCCGTCTTAGATTGAAGCTTGCCGAAGAAATACTTGAAGGTTTCATCGAGAGATAGCCCGGAATATACCTTCGCGCCCGGCATATATTCCGAGATCTCGCCGTAATCGTAGTACTCCTCCTTGGCGTTCTGCATATACGCCTCCCGGAGATCGGGCTGCACCTTCCCACGGGTATTGGCCAACTGGCGCAAGAACGCCTTCACCCGCTTGTTGTTCAGGTGGACGTCGTGGTTATCGACAACGTTCCAATGGATGCGGCACTGCGGATTCAGCTCGGCTGAAAGCTGATAATTATGCGCCGCCACCCGCTTATGCACGGGCGTCAGCACGGTGCAGAACGTCGCCTCGACCGCGAATTCTTGATCGCCCCACATTGAGACCTGCGACTTTCGCCGGCCGGCTGGATCGGCCGAGAGGGTCCCTCCCAGCGCGCGCATTGCCTTCTCCCCGAAGAAGGCGCGATCCATCGCCGCATAGTTCTGTTCGCGGAGGTTGGCGTTCGGGTCGCCGCCAGGCCATTCCTTCCGCTGAATGCGCTCCAAGGCCTCGTCGAACCCGTGCGGGCTTTCGAGGTCAACCACGACACAATAGGGTCTGACCGCATCCGGCAACCGTTCGAACAACTTCGAATTGACCAGCACCCAGTTCTTGCAAAGGATCGCTTCCAAGATTTTGGTCTTGAAGCCGCGTCCGAACTCCGAGAGCACGGCGATCGCGCGCGAGACGACCAGGAGGCCGAGAAGGTCGTCGACGATGCCCAGCGGCTTCACCCGAGGCGTGAAGTCCTCGTGGTTTTTCACCCAGAACTGGCGGCCCGTAGCCCGGAACCGCCAATTGGGCTTGCGCTCGCCCAAGCTCTTCACGGCGCTATGGAAGCGCATCAAGGCGTGATAGGTCAACGGCCCAGGCTGAGCGGACATGACGCAGACCACCCAGTCCCGGCGCTTCACACCGGCCGAGAGCTTCTCGTCGATGTCCTGCAGATACTGCTCGGTGAGGAAGTATGGCGCCTCGATCAATTCGCCCTTGTAGCCCAGCCAAGACCAGTAGCGAGCGGAGGACTTGAGGCCTTCGATGGCCAGGATGCAATCGGCGTATTTGGCCGCGGCCAGGTCGCGGTCCAGGAACGTGCGCCGATTACGCTTGGCATCGCGCTTGTCCTCCGCCTGTCGCTCAAGATTGTCCGTCGGCGCCGCGACAGCTAGGGCGCGGCAGGTGTCCTTGCGATGCGGCAGTTCCGAATTGTGCGATCGCAGGATCAGCTTGGCCGTTGGCCAACGTGATCGCACGAAATGCCAGTCGTGCTCGGTGAAAGAGCCGTCGAACAGGATGTGGGTGTACTGCGGCAGCTCTTCATCCTTCAACTTAGATTTGAGCGTGTCGACATTCTTCCGGTGATGAAAGGTATCGTAGCGGATCTTCCGGTCTCGAAAATATTCCGGACGGCCGGCGAAGTCCTTTGTGCTGCCATGGAACTTGAAGTCCGGAGCGCTGAACGAATGCGGCACGATGTGCAGGACGTGGATGGTCCCCGAGCCGATCGGCTCCCCACGCTCCAGGCCCAAGAGTCCCGTTCGTTGAACCTCGGTCATGCAAAACCTCCAGCCGGGGAGTTCCGCCCCACGGCCTGTATAAGGATATCCTTTGGCAAAAGGCGAGCCTGTCCCGCTGGCGCGGCCAATTGTCCAGGCCGGAAGCCAGGAGCCGAACAACCGCGCGCCACCAGCGACCGAAGCACGACCGAAGCAGCACTCGCCTGCGAGGTCGGCCCGGCGTATTCTGGCCGCCGACTGCGGCGGCGTGCGCAGGGGAGAAGGGATGTGGAATGGGCGCGGCGAACTTGAGCGAAGTGACGGCGGCCTCCGGCGCGGCGGAAATTTGGGCGAGCGCCAAACAACTGAGGAACGCCGGCCGCCCTGCAGATGCAATATCTCTGCTTGAGATTCTTTGCGCCCGTCATCCAGGCGAGTTTCGCTATGCCCTTAGCATGGCCGAGATGCTGGTCGGCGAGAGCCGTCTGGAGGACGCTGCTCCGTTCCTGGCGCGGGCCCGCCAGATCGGGGCGCCCGACCCGAAAACGGCCGAGATCCTAGATCGGCTGTCATTGCGTCATGGCCTGCTACGGCTTGAGCAGGCGGGCAACTATCAGGATGTGCTCTGCGCCTACCATGACGCGGTGCGCCAGACGCCTTCGACCGTCCGCAAGATCGAGGAGTGGTCGCCGATCGTGAACCGCGCTGGCGAGGCGCTCTGGCGCCAGGCCGGCGAACGGGTTGGCTCCCAGGCCGCGCAGATCATCGAGGAGGTGCGCGAACGCGGCATCGCGGTGCGCACCTTCGAACAGGTGGTCGGCGAGATGGGTTTGTTGAGGGACCTGCAGACGGTGGCCCGGACGACCGAGGATTGGACCGTTCCGGGCAAGCCGCACTTCTTCAAGGCGATGAAAGAGGAAGCGGCAGCCGTCTGGCACCCGATCATGAAGGCCGGCCTGCATCCTTCCCTCCTCGAGATCGCCAATGGCTTCTATGGGCTCTACACCCGGCTCGTGTCGGCCAACGTTGTGCTGACCAAGGCGGATAGGGCCACCGAACGCATGCGCCAAGGGTCCGAGGGTTGGCATCGAGACCCTGAAGACACCCCCATGTTCAAGA
>DATCFQ010000102.1:0-2183 GCA_036509495.1 Caulobacteraceae bacterium | reverse complement strand
CCGCATCGCACACGCTCGCTTCGTCGCGCACGTCGACGACGAGCGGCAGGGCGCTGCCGCCGGCGTCCTCGATCTGCTTGGCGGCCGTGTAGATGGTGCCGGGAAGATGTTTGTGCGGCTCGGCGGTCTTGGCGGCGATGGCGATGTTCGCCCCGTCTCTCGCGGCCCGCAGGGCGATGGCCAGGCCGATGCCGCGCGAGGCGCCGGTGACGAACAGGGTCTTGCCGGAAAGGGACATGGCGCTTTCTATCTCCAGGCTGTTTTCGGCTGCCAGGCGAACAGCGCGACTTTAGCCACGAACCTCACGAACTTCACGAACAAAGCAAGGGGCTCGCCGCGCACCAACGACGCTCGCGCGACGGCGCCGGAGCCGCCGCGATCTTGACCGCGCCGCGTCGGGCGGGCATTGGACACTTAAAGAACAACCGGATTTCGGGAGACTACGCCATGAGGCCGATCCATCTTGGTCTTGCGGCCGCCCTGCTGATGGCGGTCCTTACGCCCCTCGCGGCGGCCCACGGCGCCGCCAAGGCCGCGACGCCGGCCGTCAGCAAGGACCAGCGCGACAAGGGGATGGCCGCCGCGCCCGGCTTGATCACCGCCGCCGGCCTCGATTGCCAGCTGGCCGACGCCCGCCTGATCGGCGAAGGCAAGGATCCCAAGACCAAGGCCAAGAACGCCCTTTACGAACTGGCCTGCACCGGCAACGAAGGGGTTGTCGTCGAGCAGACCGAAGGGTCGCCCCCGCAAACCTTCACCTGTCTTCAGTTCGCCGAGCCCGGGCCCGACGGCAAGCCCAATCCCACCCAGTGCATCCTGCCCGGCAACGCCGATCCCAAGGCCGGCCTCCTTCCCTATATCGCCAAGGCCGGCAAGACCTGCACCCCCGACAAGGTTCGGGCCCTGGGCCAGTCGCCCACCAACACGGTCTTCGAGCTGGCCTGCAAGGAAGGCGGCGGCGGTTACATTCTGGAGACTTCCGCGCCGCCGCGGCTGGATAAGCCCGCCGTGATGGATCCCTGCATCGGCTTTCCGCCGGGCGGCAACATCAGTTGCACCCTCACCGACCGCGCCGCCCAGCTGGCGGTGGTCGATCAGTTGATGGCCAAGTCGGGAAAGGCGTGCGCGATCAAGGACCGCTCCTTCGTCGGCGTCGCCGCTTCGGGCGTCATGATCTACGAGGCGGCCTGCCAGGACGGTAAGGGCTTCATGATCGAACAGGCGGCCAACGGCGCCTTCAAACAGGCGGTCGACTGCGCGAGCGCCGACAACATCGGCGGCGGCTGCAAGCTGACCGACGCGCGCCAGGCCAAGACCGAACAGTCGGGCCTCTACACCACCCTGGCCAAGAAGGCCGGTTTTCAGTGCGACGTGTCCGGCTACGCCCCCCTGCCGGCCGGTCTGCAGGGCAAGGAGGTGGTGGAGCTGGCCTGCTCCAACCGTCCCGACGGCGCCATCGCCATCTTCAGCGCCCGGGAATCCGATCCGTCGGTGATCTACGATTGCGCCCATTCCGAGCTCGAAGGCTACCGCTGCGGCCTGACCAAACCCTCCGCCGCCTATGGCAAGCTCACCGCCGATCTGAGGACCCTGGGCAAGCCCAGCTGCACCGTCTCCGACGCCCGCACCGTCGGTGTCACCGCCAGCCATGAGGGCTATCTTGAGGTCGCCTGCGCCGACGGGCTGCAGGGCTATATGATCGAGTACACGATGGCCCCGCTCACCCCCAAGACCACCATCGTGTGCAGCGAAGCCAAGGGCATCTCCGGCGGCTGCACCCTGGCGGGCAATGTGAAGAAGTAGGGAGCGCGCGTTCTTCTGGACTACCCGATCGCAGCCTCGATGAAATTCGGCCCGGGCCGCGTCATGGCGTGGGCGAAGGCGGTCTCGAAGGCTTCGGCGGTTTCGCAGCGGCGGGCGGCAACGCCGAGCCCGCGGGCCATGAGAACCCAGTCGATGGCCGGCTCGTCCAGGCTGAGCAGGCGAGAGGCGGCGGGGCCGGGATTGCCGGCTCCGGCGCGGCCAAGCTCGATGCCCAGGATCCGGTAGGCCCGGTTGGCGAACACCACGACGGTGACATCGAGGCCCTCGCGGGCCAGAGTCCACAGGCTCTGCGGGGTGTACATCGCCGCCCCGTCGCCGTTCAGAGAAACGACCTTGCGGCCCGGCGAGGCGACCGCCGC
>DATCFQ010000101.1:0-7198 GCA_036509495.1 Caulobacteraceae bacterium | reverse complement strand
CTTCGGCCGCATCGCCCAGCAGGTCGCGCGCACGGCCCACCGCGGCTTCGGCATGCGCATCCTCTATAGCTCCCGCCGCCGCGCCTCGCCCGAGATCGAGGCCGAGACCGGGGCGACCTTCCATCCCGAGGTCGACGCCATGCTGCCCGAGGCCGATTTCGTCTCGCTGCACTGCCCGGGCGGGCCGGAGACCTTCCACCTGATCGACGCCCGCCGGCTCGGGCTGATGAAGCCCTCGGCCTTCCTGATCAACACCGCCCGCGGTCCGGTGGTCGACGAGGCGGCCTTGACCGCCGCCCTGAAAACACGCCGCATCGCCGGAGCGGGCCTGGACGTCTATGAAGCCGAACCCAGGGTCACGCCTGGGCTTCTGGAACTCGAGAATGTCGTGCTTTTGCCCCACCTCGGCAGCGCCACCGAACAGAGCCGCACGGCCATGGGCATGAAGGTCGCCGACAATCTCGACGCCTTCTTCGACGGCGGCGCGCCGCCGGACCGGGTGAGCTGAGCCATGCCCAAGGATACGCCAAACCATCCAGCCGCTCCCGCCAAGGCCCCCGCCGCCCGGCGCGGACGTCCCAGCCCGATGCCCACCACCATCGAGGCCGCCGAACTCTTCCTGAAGAGCCACCGGTTCCACGCTCCGGACTCGCGGGCGACCCTGAACTTCCGCTTCACCGGACGGCTGAACCTGATCGCCCGCCGCTACCGCACCCGGCTCAACGAGGTGCTTCGCCAGATCGGCCAGAGCCAGGCCCGTTGGGACGCCCTGTTCTGGATCTCGGTGTCGAAGAAGGGCGCGACCCAGAGGGAGCTGGCCGAGCGGATCGGCGTCGAGGGGCCCACCCTCGTCACCATGCTGCACAAGCTCGAACAGGAGGGGCTGGTCGAACGCCGGCAAGCCGAAAGCGACGCGCGCGCCAAGACCATCCGCCTGTCGCCCGCCGCCGAAGAGGTCCTGGCCCAGATCGCCGCCCTCAGCGGCCCGTTCCGCGACAGCCTGCTGGCCGACATCTCCGACGAGGATCTCAAGGTCTGCGAGTCGGTGTTCAACCGCATCCTCGAGCGGCTCGACCGCAGCCAGGGCTAGAGGCGCCCAGACCGGCTTCCGCCCCGCGGCGCCAGTTCCGACATCATTTGACAAGCCCGAGCTGTTGTAATTAGCTTTCTATCGATTTGAGCGCCGGGGGGGCGGGATCGACTGAGTCGCGGGCGCTGTCGCCCCAGGCCGGACGCACCACTCTTCTCATCGTTCAGGGTCAGGCAAATCAAGGCGCGCGCCTCGACGCTCGCGCCACAAGGTGTTCGGCGATCCGTACCGTGTTGGCGTGAGGTCCGGCTTATCAACGGGCCCTCTCCCGCACGGAGACGCCGCATAGGGGAGATACACACGTGGGCTCACGACTGACGAAATCCGCCTTGTTGAGGACTCTGTTCGCCGGGGGCGCTCTCGTCCTCGCGGCCGGCGCCGGCGGCGCGGCCCTGGCGGCCGACGCGCCCGCTGCGGCGTCCGCATCCCAGCCGTCGGTGAGCGAGGTGGTGGTCACCGCCCAGTTCCGCGAGACCAAGCTGCAGCAGACCCCGCTGGCGATCAGCGCCATCACCGCCCAGACCATCTCGGCGATGGGGGAGACCAACGTCACCGACCTCGCCCGCACCGTGCCCAACACCGTGATCAGCCCCCTGGGCTCGGGCTGGGGATCGACACTGGCGGCCTTCATCCGCGGCGTCGGCCTCGGCGACAACATCCTGTCCTTCGAGCCGGGCGTGCCGATCTATATCGACGACGTCTACAACGGCCGCCCGCAGGGCTCGATCTTCGACCTTTTGGACCTCGACCGCGTGGAGGTGCTGCGCGGCCCGCAGGGCGCCCTGTTCGGCAAGAACGCCATCGGCGGCGCGGTCCGCCTGATCTCCAAGAAGCCCACCGGTTCGGACACCGGCTTTTTGGAAGCCGGCTACGGAAGCTTCAACCGCTTCAACTTCCGCGGCGCCTTTGACGGCGTGATCGTGCCGGACAAGCTGTTCGTGCGCCTGGCGGTGTCGGAGAAGCACGCCGACGGCTATTTCAACCTTCTCGACTACGTCTGCGTCCACGGGGCGGGCAGCCTCGGCAACATCCAGTCGGCGGTGGGCTCGACCCAGAAGGGCTGCGTCGACGGCCATCTGGGCAGCGAAGGCGTCAGTGCGGGCCGCCTCGCCCTGCGCTGGATCGGCAACGAGAAGTTCGAGGTCAACCTGATCGGCGACCTGACCGTCCAGCGCCAGGAGGCGCCGGCCGACAAATATACCTACATCGCCGATCCGACCCAGTTTCCGGGTCCGCTCGGCATCGACGGCGCCGTCCCGCAGCTTTGGAGCAATGTTCCCCAGCAGCTCTACGGCGCGGGCGTCCTGTACGATCAGCGCTTCGTCACCTCCGATCCCTACACCAGCTACGCCCGCTACGGGGTCAATGCGGTCGACGGACGCGATACGCCCAACGAGAACAACCTCAACCACTGGGGCCTCGAGGCGACCACGGACTACGACTTCTCGCCAATGGCCCACCTGAAGACCATCACCTCCTACCGCAACTGGTGGAACACCTTCGGCCGCGGCGACGCCTCGCCGCTCGGCAACAGCGAGACCTTCGACGACACCACCCACCATCAGTTCACGGAAGAATGGCAGCTGACCGGCACGGTCGATCGGCTCGATTACGCCCTGGGCGCCTTCTATTACGGCGCCTTCGACCAGAACACCGGGTTCGACTCGCTGCTGCCCGTGCCGCCCAACCTGCCGGCGCTGCCGCCCGGCGCGGTCGTCACGCCCCTGGGCTTTTTGGGCGACGCCGGCATCTACGACCACGACATCAACGACCGGCAGACGACGACGGACTACGCCTTCTACGCTCACGGCGTCTATCACATCACCGACCAGCTGAACCTGACGGCCGGCGTCCGCTACACCAACGACACCAAGCACGCGATCGTCGGCGTCGACAATCTCTACACCAACGTGGGCGACTTCTCCGAGCCGGTGGATGTCCACGCCACCCGGGTGAACCCCATGGTGGAGCTGTCCTTCCAGGCGACGCCCGATCTGATGGGCTACGCCCTCTACTCGACCGGCTTCCGCGGCGGCGGCTTCAGCCCGCGTCCGGCGACCCAGTACCAGCCGGTCCCGTTCGGCCCCGAGGACGTCAAGAGCTATGAGCTGGGCTTCAAGAGCGAGTGGTTCGAGCACCGCATGCGGTTCAACGCCGACGTCTTCTACATGCTCGACGACGGCCAGCAGAACTTCAAGACCGATTGCGACCCCCACTTCGGCTGCTCGGTCACCTGGTTCCACGAGCTGAACGCCGGCAATTCGATCAACGAAGGCTTCGAGGCCGAGCTGTCCCTCCGGCCGATCCAGAACCTGCAGATCGACTCGTCGCTGGGCTATCTCCACTACCGGCTGAAGGACGACGAGCAGTCCCGCACCACCCTGATCTGCACCCACTTCTCGGACGGCTCGCTGTGCCCGCAGACCCGGGCGCCGAAGTGGACCTTCTCGACCGGCGTTCAGTACCGCGTGGACATGGGCACGATGGGGGCCCTGACGCCCCGCCTGGACGCCCAGGTGATCTCGCGGGTCTATTACATCCCGATCTCGTCGACCTGTGGCGTGACCATCGCGGCCGGCTCGGCTTGCCCGGAAGGCCAGGTGGTCAATCCCAACAAGGCCGAGCTGTTGTCCACCGCGGCCTCGGGCGTGGCGGGCGGGCTGGACTATCAGCCGGGCTACACCACCCTGAACGGCCGGCTCACCTGGGACCTGCCGGACAACAAGACCTCGGTCTCGCTGTCGGTCAGCAACCTGACCAACAAGGTCTATTTCTACGGCAAGCTGTCCCTGGCTGTGGCCTCGCTCGGCCGTGAGCAGGGCAATATCGCCCCGCCGCGCCAATGGCTCGTGACCGTCCATCGGACGTTCTGATCGGCCCGACAGAGCGGATCCGGACGGGATCGAGAAGGAGCGCTCCGCGAGGGGCGCTCCTTTTCGTCCATGGAACGCGCGCGTCGCGATCGGTTGACGCCATCAATTCACTGGCCTCGCCGCGCGCTGCGATCTAATTTCTGGGCCGAAAGGGCTGCCGCCCGGCGGGGCGCTTCAGGGCGAACCCTCCCAGTTCGCGACGGCTCCGGAACAACCCGAGGAAGAACCCAGGCGCGAAGATGGCGTACACGATCAAGCTCAACGGCAAGACCCGGACGGTGGATGTCGAGCCCGACACGCCGCTGCTGTGGGCCCTGCGCGACGCCCTCGACATGAGGGGCACGAAGTTCGGCTGCGGCATCGCTTCGTGCGGCGCCTGCACCGTCCACATCGACGGCCAGGCGGTGCGCTCCTGCGTGACCCCGATCTCGGCGGTGGGCGGGGCCGAGGTCTCCACCATCGAGGGCATGAGCGCCCACCCGGTGGGGGCCAAGGTCCAGGCCGCCTGGATGGAGATCGACGTTCCCCAGTGCGGCTACTGCCAGGCCGGCCAGATCATGTCGGCCACCGCCCTGCTCTCGCGCAACGCCGCGCCGACCGACGCCGACATCGACGCGGCCATGCGCGGCAACGCCTGCCGCTGCGCCACCTACACCCGCATCCGAGCCGCCATCAAACGCGCCGCCGGCCTGCCGACCGCCGACACGAGGGCCTGATCATGCTGATGGACCGCTCTCGCAGACTGCTCGAAGACACCCCCACCGACGCCTCCCGCCGGGCCTTCCTGAAGGCCAGCGCCATCACCGGCGGCGGCATGATGCTGACCCTGACCCTGCCGCTGGTCGCCGAGGCGGCGGTCACCTACCTGGGCCCGGAACAGACCAACCTGCCGCAGCTGAACGCCTTCGTCCGCATCGCGCCGGACGGGATCGTCACCATCATGGCCAAGAATCCGGAGATCGGTCAGGGCATCAAGACCATGCTGCCCATGCTGATCGCCGAGGAGCTGGACGTCGACTGGAAGGACGTGCGGGTCGAGCAGGCCGACAACGATCCGGGCCGCTATGGCGCGCAGTTCGCCGGCGGCAGCTTCGCCACCCCGATGAACTGGGATCCGCTGCGCCGCACCGGCGCGGCCGGCCGGCAGATGCTGGTTGCGGCGGCGGCCGCGACGTGGGGCTGCAGCGCCGCCGACTGCGCCACCGAGGCGGGCCTGGTCCACCACATGCCGACCGGCCGCAAGCTCCAGTACGGCGCCCTGGCGGCCAAGGCCTGCAGCCTGCCGCCGCCCGACCTGAAGACGGTCGCGCTGAAGGATCCCAAGGACTACCGGATCATCGGCAAGGCCACGCCCGGCGTCGACAACCCGCTGATCGTCACCGGCCAGCCGCTGTTCGGCATCGACGTGAAGCGGCCGGGGATGCTCTACGCCGTCTACCAGAAGGCCCCGGTGTTCGGAGCCAAGGTGGGCAGCGCCAATCTCGACGAGATCAAGGCCCTCCCCGGCGTGCGCCACGCCTTCGTGGTCGAGGGCGGCGACGATCTTTCGGCCCTGCTGCCCGGCGTCGCCATCGTCGCCGACAGCTGGTGGCAGGCCGAGAAGGCCCGCCGCGCGCTGAAGGTGGTCTGGGCCGACCACCCCACCGCCCGCCAGTCGAGCGCCGGCTTCGCAGCCCAGGCCCAGGCCCTGTCGGGCCAGCCCGGCCAGAGCGTCATCCGCAAGGATCCGGAGGCCGAGGCGGCCATGGCCGGGGCGGCCAAGGTGGTCGAGGCCGGCTATTCCTATCCTTTCCTGGCCCACGCCGCCCTGGAGCCGATGAACTGCACCGTCGAGATCACCCCCGGGCGGGTGGAGATCTGGGCCCCGACCCAGAACCCCGACGCCGGCCGTCAGCTGGTGGCCAAGACCCTCGGCATCAATCTGCCGCCCAGCCAGGGGCCGTTCGGCCCGCCGCTGGCCGGACCGCCGCCGAAGCCCGCGCCGGGCACGCCCGAGATCCTGGTGCACATGACCCGCTGCGGCGGCGGCTTCGGCCGGCGGCTGTCCAACGACTACATGGTCGAGGCCGCCTGGATCGCCAAGCAGGTCGGCCGGCCGGTGAAGCTGGTCTGGGACCGCACCGACGACCTCCAGCACGACTTCTATCGCCCGGGCGGCTTCCACTATTTCAAGGGCGGCCTGGACGCCGCGGGCAAGCTGGTGGCGCTGCGCGACCACTTCGTCACCTACGGCGAGGACGGCAAGGCGGCTTCCAGCGCCGACATGTCGGCCGCCGAGTTCCCGGCCCGCGTCGTGCCGGTGCACTACGAGACCTCGATGATGCCGCTGGGCGTGCCGACCGGCCCCTTGCGGGCGCCCGGCTCCAACGCCCTGGCCTTCGTCTACCAGTCGTTCCTAGACGAGCTGGCCCACGCCGCCGGCAAGGACCCGATCGAGTTCCAGCTCGCCCTGTTCGGCGATCCGCGCGAGCTGCCGGCGCCGCCCGGCGGCGGCGGTCCGTTCGGGCCTCAGCCCCAGTTCCACACCGGCCGCATGCGCGGGGTGGCCAAGCTGGTGGCCGAGACGTCCGGCTGGGGGGGCAAGACCGCCCTGCCGCCGCGCACCGGCATGGGCTTCGCCTGCTATTTCAGCCACCTCGGCTACTTCGCCGAGGTCGCCAAGGTGCACGTGGCCGAGGACGGCACGGTGACGCCGCAGAAGGTGTGGATCGCCGCCGACGTCGGCCGCCAGATCATCAATCCGTTCGGGGCCGAGACCCAGGTCCAGGGCGCCTGCATCGACGGCATCGGCGCGGCCCTCGGCCAGGCGATCACCATCGAGGGCGGCCGCGTGGTGCAGACCAATTTCGACAACTTCCCGCTGATCCGCATCGACAAGGCCCCGATCGTCGAGGTGCACTGGCTGATCACCGACAATCCGCCCACGGGCCTCGGCGAGCCGGCCCTGCCGCCGGCCATACCGGCGCTCTGCAACGCCATCTTCGCCGCCACCGGCAAACGGGTCCGCTCGCTGCCGATCGATCGCAACCTGCTGAAGGTTTGAGCATGCCTTGCTTCCCGCTCGTCCCGGCGACTGCGCAGCAGAGGCGCGTAGCAGCCAACGCCGCAAGCCAACGACCTCCCCCATCGCGGAAGCGATGGCGGGAGGGGGACCGCCCGCCGCAGAGCGGGTGGTGGAGGGGGCGGGCCCCATCCACGGAATCGCAGCTGCGAACACTCAGGGCGGCCGCCCCCC
>DATCFQ010000100.1:0-7097 GCA_036509495.1 Caulobacteraceae bacterium | reverse complement strand
GGCCCGCCGGGCTCTCGCCGGCTACGAGACGTGGGACGGCTTCACGGAGGCCGTGCGCGAAGCCTCCACCGGCGCGCCGGGCGAGGACTTCCTGGCGCTGTCGGCCATCGACGGGATCGGCCCGGTCGCCGCCCAGTCCATCGCGACCTTCTTCCGCGAGGCGCACAACCGCGCGCTGGTCGACGCCCTCGTCGCCGAACTCGCCGAGATCACATCCTTGGCCACGCCAAAGTCCGACACCTCTGTGGCGGGCAAGACCGTGGTGTTCACCGGCGCCCTGGAGCGGATGACCCGCGACGAGGCCAAGGCCCACGCCGAGGCGCTGGGAGCCAAGGTCGCCTCATCGGTGTCGAAGAAGACCGACATCGTGGTCGCCGGCCCCGGCGCCGGCTCCAAGCTGAAGACCGCCGCGGAACTGGGGGTGCAGGTGCTGACCGAGGACGAGTGGCTGGAGCTGGTTTCTCCTCTCCCGTAGGGAGAGGAAGGGGCCCGCGCCGCAGGCGTGGGAAGGTGAGGGGATACGCCCTGACCGGCCTAGCCCTCATCCTCCCATCGCTGCGCGATGGGCCCCTCCTTCTCCCTATGGGAGAAGTGTATCGCCGTCCGGCGCGGGGACCCGCTGCATCTCCGGTTCGTCGACCTCATAGACCTCGACCGCCTTCGGATCGAAGGCGATGCGGCCGCGCAGGGCGGCGACGGCGGGGTGGGGGTCCTCGTAGGCCCAGACCGCGTCCTCGGCGAGGCGGCCATCCATATAGATCGACCAGTAGCTGGCGTGGCCCTTGTAGGGACAGGTGGTGGCGTGATCGGTGCGCGCCAGGAAGCTCATCTCCACATCGTCCATCGGCAGATAGTAGACCGGAGGATCGCCCGCCTCGCGCAGGATCAGGGCGTCGTCGGTCTCGGCGATGACGTGCCGCTGGAAGACCGCCCGCACGCGCCGGCGACAGGGGGCGAGGGTGATCGGATGATCCGGGCCCGGGGTCTTCATGGCCTGACTCCTGTTCGGCCATGCAACGTCCGGCCCGCCAATTCGGCTCCATCGGCGGCTTGCTTGTGAAACGCCGAGGGGCATGTTCATTTCGCGCTTGCGGTCCGGCGTGGGCCGTTTTCGCGGGCGAGTCGGAGAATGTGGAACATCGTCACCGTCCTGGGCCTGCCCCTGATGGTGGTGACCGGCCTGCCGGTGATGGCCCAGCTGCGCCGCCACCCGCGCGGCCTGGTGATCCTGTTCTTCGCCGAGATGTGGGAGCGCTTCTCCTACTACGGCATGCGCGGCCTGTTCATCTTCTACCTGACCGAGCACTTCCTGTTCCGCGACGCCTTCGCCTCGGGCGAGTACGGCGCCTACACCACCCTGGTCTATCTGGTGCCGCTGATCGGCGGCTATGTCGCCGACCGCTATCTGGGCGCCCGCAAGGCGGTGGCCTTCGGGGCCCTCTTGCTGGTGATCGGCCACCTCGGCATGGGCTTCGAGGGCAAGCCGGCGGTGCAGACCCTGAGCTACGGCGGGCATGAATATACCTTCCGCGCCGAGGGGCGGATGGACACCCGCAAGGTCTGCCTGGAGGTCGGCAGCGGCTGCTACAAAGTAGGGGCGGCGCCCACCGGGGGCATGCAGGTGCTGGGCTTGCCGGCTGCGGCGCCGCTGCCGTCGGTGCTGGCCAAGGGCAGCTACGTCGAAGGCGTCAGGCAGGACCAGCCGTTCGTCGAGGCCATGTACCTCGCCCTGTCCTTCATCATCATGGGGGTGGGGTTCCTCAAGGCCAACATCTCCTCGATGGTCGGCCAGCTCTATCAGCAAGGCGATCCGCGGCGCGATCCCGGTTTCACCCTCTACTATTACGGCATCAACCTCGGGGCCTTCTGGGCGACGGTGCTGTGCGGCGCGATCGGCCAGAGCGTCGGCTGGTGGGCGGGCTTCGGCCTGGCGGGCGTCGGCATGATCGCGGGCCTGGTGGTCTTCGTGCTGGGCAAGCCCTTGCTGGAGGGTCGCGGCGAGCCGCCGGACCCGGCCCGCCTGGCCCGCAAGGTCTTCGGCGTGCTCAGGCTGGAGTGGCTGATCTATCTCCTGGGCCTGGTCGGCGTGGTGGTGGTCTGGCGGCTGGTGCGCGAATTCCAGGTGATGGGCTACCTGCTGATCGCGGCCTGGGTCGTCACCCTCGGCTATCTCGGCTGGTACATGGCGACCAGGTGCACCAAGACCGAGCGCGAGCGGCTGATGCTGGCCATGGTGCTGCTGGTCGGCTGCATCATCTTCTTCGCCCTCTACGAACAGGCCGGCTCGTCCCTGAACCAGTTCGCCGAGCGCAACACCGTGCTGCCCCAGAACGGCTTCTGGACCATCACCCCGCCCCAGGTGCAGTCGTTCAACGCCGCCTTCATCCTGATCTTCGCGCCGGCGTTCTCGGCCCTCTGGGTCTGGCTGGGCCTGAGGGGCAAGGACCCGAGCCCGATGATCAAGTTCGGCCTCGGCCTGGTCCAGCTCGGCGCCGGGTTCCTGGTGCTGGTCTGGGGCGCCCAGTTCCACGATGCGGCCTTCCGCGTGCCGCTGATCATCCTGGCCCTGACCTATCTGTTGCACACCACCGGCGAGCTCTGCCTGTCGCCGGTGGGGCTGTCGGAGATGACCAAGCTGGCCCCGGCGGCGCTGATCTCGACGGTGATGGCGGTCTGGATGCTGGCCACCTCGGCCGCCCAGTTCCTGGCCGGCAAGATCGCCCAGCTCACCGCCGTCGAGACCGTCGCGGGCCAGGTGCTGGACCCCGGCAAGGCGCTGGCCACCTATGCCCACGTCTACAGCCTGATCGGCTGGTTCGGCATCGGCGCGGGGGCGGTGATGATGGCGCTGAGTCCCTTCCTCAAGCACTGGGCCCATGAGGTGAAGTGGGTGGGCGGCCATCCGCCAGAACCGATCGCGCCGGTGGTCGACGGCGATCGCCAATCGGTGAATCCAGCGGTCATCAGGGGCGACGTCTAGGGCGGTCGAGATCTGGTTGGCTGTTGCCTGCCCCTCTCTTCCCGCTCGCCCCGGCCTCCGTGGGGGGCCGGGGTGAGCGGAAGGTTCAGCCGAAGCTCTTGCGCAGCCGGATGTGGACGTATTGGCCGATCTCCTGGCGACGGTCGTCGACATAGGCGAGGGATGAGGTGTTGCGCGGGCCGTTGCAGGCGTAGAGCATCCGCTCGAAGCCGCGGCCGGTGGCGTTGTCGAGTTCGACCCGGAGGCTCAGATCGGGCCTTCCGCCGCCATGGCCCACAGGCGCGAGGTCGGGGGCGCAAGCGTCAAAGGCCACGGGGACAAAAGGCCACCGGGACACCTTTAAATGTTCCCTTATTGTTCTCATCGATGCAGAGGCGGAGTCCAGCCGTAAGGGGCTACCGTACAGCTTGGCGCCGTCCCTCCGGAGAAAGCACTGGCGCGGCCCGGGACTTGGAGACAAAGTCGCCGGGGTCCGTCGGAGCTGCCGGAATGAAGCTTCTCGTCGCCGCGCCCCTCGCCTTGGCGCTTCTGGCGCCGACGGCCGCGTCCCTTGACCCTTCCGCGATCGGCGTTGGTCAGATCTGCAGCGCCGAGCGCATCTATGTGGCGAACAAGGGCCCGCGGAAGATCGACTTCATGCCCGGCATCGGTACGGGCGGCTTTGCGGTCCGGACCACCAGCGCCGAGGCTCAGAAGTGGTTCGACTACGGGCTGCAACTGTACCACGCCTTCTATCACGCCGACGCCAAGCTGGCCTTCGACAAGGCGGTGGCGGCCGACCCCGACTGCGCCCTCTGCCGCTGGGGCCAGGCGCTGTCGCGCGGTCCGACCCAGAACTTCGACATCGAGAAGGCCGATCAGAAGGCGGCGCAGGGTCTGGCCCAGAAGGCGCTGGAGGTCTCCAGGACCGACCAGGAGAAGCGCCTCTCCCAGGCGATGATCGATCGCTACAAGGCCGATCAGTCGGCCCGGACCGAGGAAAAATTCGCCGCCGCCTTGCTCAAGGCCGTGGCCGCCGACCCGGCCAAGACCGACGTGCGGCTGATCGCGGCCGAGGCCCTGCTGACCGCCGACCGCCGCGGCGACCATGCCGTCGCGCCTCAGGCCAAGACGATCATCGAGCCGATCCTCAAGGCCCAGCCCGACAACACCGCCGCCATCCACTACTATATCCACGCCACCGAGGCGTCGGGCGATCCGGCCGACGCCTTGCCCTACGCCGAGCGGCTGGCGGGCCTGGCGCCCGGCGCCAGCCACCTGATCCACATGGCGGCCCACACCTACATCCACGTCGGCCGCTACGAGGAGGTCGCCACCCTCAACGCCCGGGCCCTGGAGGTCGACGCCGCCCACGCCAAGGCCACCGACGCACCCGGCGTGCTGGGCTCGCCCGACTACTATCCGCACAACCTGAGCTTCGGCCTGGCCGGGGCCATGATGGCCGGCGACGGCCCCCTGGCGGTGAAGTTCGCCGACGACGCCAAGGCGGCTTTCCCGCCGGGCGGCCGGCCGAACATGGACTACATCTTCGCCCGGGTGATGAGCGCCTACGGCCGCTATGCCCCCGACCGCGCCCTGCAGATGACCGCGCCCAAGGCGACCGACTGGATGGGTGTCGCCATGTGGCGCTATGCCCGCGGCGAGGCGCTGGCCGGCAAGGGGGACGCAAGGGCGGTGCGCGAAGAGAGCCGGCTGATCGGCCTGGTTCTGCCTAAGGCCGCCAACACCAAGGACTTCATGGGACTGGCGGTGGCGAACATCGCCCAGCGGGTGCTCCAGGGTCGGGCCGAGATGCTGGAGGGCCATCCCGCCGACGCGGCCAAGACCTTCGCCGCGGTCGCCAACGACCAGGACAAGGACAAGTGGGGCATGGACCCGCCGCCCTGGTGGTATCCGGTGCGCCGCAGCCTGGCGGCCGCCTATCTGAAGGCCGGCCGCGACGCCGACGCCCTGCGAGAAGCCGCCGCCAGTCTCAAGGCTTGGCCCGGCGACGGCCTGGCCCTGCACGTCCGCGCCCTGGCCGAGCGGCGGATGGGGCAAGCCGCCAAGTCCGAGGCCGACGAAGTTGCGGCCCGGGCC
Source organism: Caulobacteraceae bacterium (assembly GCA_036509495.1). Lineage (GTDB taxonomy): Bacteria > Pseudomonadota > Alphaproteobacteria > Caulobacterales > Caulobacteraceae > JANWHQ01. The sequence goes on along the minus strand of DATCFQ010000100.1, from coordinate 2,038 downwards.
GCCTGGCGCGGCGATCTCGGGCGAATTCCCATCGACCTGATATAGAGACAGACTACCTCCCGCCGCTTCGCAGGGGAGGCGGCAGTGTGCAGGGGGCTCTCGGTGGACGACAAAGTGACGGCGGTGCTGGAGGCCTATCACGCGCGGATGGCCGATGAGCAGAGGGGCGTGTTCCCTGATCGCCAGCGCGGCGCCCGCGACCAGTATCTGCTGCCTGTGGGCCCGGAGTCCGGCCAGCTGATCAACCTCCTGGCCGCCAGCCTGAAGGCGCCCAACATCCTCGAGATCGGGACGTCCTATGGCTATTCCGGCATCTGGCTGGCGGAGGCGGCGCGCGCCTCCGGCGGCCATGTCGCCACGCTCGAGCTGCAGGACTACAAGATCGCCTACGCCCGCGAGATGGCGGCCAAGGCGGGGCTCTCAGACCACATCGACTTCCTGCAGGGCGATGCGCTGGCGCTGATCGCGGGCCTGCCTTCCGGCATCGACTTCGTGCTGCTCGACCTCTGGAAGGATCTCTACATCCCCTGCCTGGAGGCTTTCCTGCCGAAGCTGAATCCGGGCGCGATGATCGTGGCCGACAACATCATCTATCCCGGCGGCGACGACGTGCGGGCCTATTCGCGGGCGGTGCGCGCCAAGCCGGGGATGACCAGCATACTGGTCCCCGTCGGGGCGGGCCTGGAGATCAGCCGCTACGAGCCGGCCTGAGTCGCGCGCTGACGGGCATGACGGGCATTCTCGGCTGTTACGCCTCGGGGGAGATCGTTCCTGTTCGGCGACGAAGCTGAGGCGTCGATGCCCCGATTGTTCGGATTCTGAGATTAAATTGTGTTCAGGTTCGCCCGGAGGCCTGGAGCCGCCGGGGCGAAAGTCCTAGGGTCGCGCGGCTTTCCGGGGCGAGAACAAGGGCGGGCCATCCATGACCATCAGGCTGTTTGCGAGCGCGATTCTCGTCGCGGCGGCGACCTCGGCGGCGGCCGCGCCGCCCCTGCCGCCGGCGCCGGTGTTCCCCAAGGGCGACACCACCGACGTCATCCAGGGCGTGACGGTGGCCGATCCCTACCGGGCGCTGGAAGACTCCGCCGATCCCAAGGTGCAGGCCTGGAGCGACGCCGAGAACGTCCGCACCCGCGCCTATCTCGACGCCCTGCCAGGGCGCCAGGCGGTGGCCGACAAGATCCGCCAGATGATCAAGCAGGCCTCGCCCCGGGCCACCGGCCTGCAGGCCCGCGGCGGCGTGGTCTTCGCCATGTACCAGGACCCGGCCAAGCAGCAGCCCTGGCTGATCGTCATGAACGGCCATGCCGACCCGGCCTCGCGCCGCGATCTGGTCGATCCCAATGCCTTCGATCCGGCCGGCCATACCGAGATCGACTGGTATGTGGCTTCCCCCGACGGCTCCAAGGTGGCGGTTTCGCTGTCCAAGAACGGCAGCGAGGACGGCACGCTGCACGTCTATGACGTAGCCTCCGGCAAGGAGATCGAGAGCCCCATCGACCGGGTGCAGTACCCGACCGCCGGCGGGGCGGTGAGCTGGACGGCCGACAACCAGGGCTTCTGGTACACCCGCTATCCCGACTCCAGCGCGCCCGAGAGCGAGCGGCATTTCCACCAGTCGCTCTACCTGCATCGCATCGGCGCGCCCGTCTCCTCGGACAAGCTGGTGCTGAGCGAGAAGGACGGCCTGCCGCGCACCGCCGAGATCTACCTCGACGCCGGCGAGGGGGGAAAGGCGGCCCTGGCCAACATCCAGTTCGGCGACGGCGGCCAATGGCTGCATTTCGTGCTGGAGCCCAATGGCCGCGCCATCCAGATCGGCAACTATGCAGACCGGGCGATCGGCGGGGCGGTGATCGCCCGCGACGGCACGGTCTATGCCGTCTCGCGCAAGGACGCCCTGATGGGCAAGGTCATCAAGCTCAGGGCCCCCTATGCCGGCGGCCTGGCCAAGGCCCAGGTGATCGTGCCCGAGCACAAGGACGCGGCGATCATCGACGGCGGCGAGTTCTCCACCCCCCTGGCCATCGCCGGCGAC
>DATCFQ010000099.1:0-5088 GCA_036509495.1 Caulobacteraceae bacterium | reverse complement strand
GCCGCCGATCAAGCCTGCGAAAAGGCTATAGCCCTCCCTCATCGAACGGCCTGCCTCGGCTGAGGCGGGCCGAGCCCGTGAGGATTCGAAGGCCTGGAGCTCTTCGCTGAGACGCCCAAGCGCCTCTTCGGGTCGATCATTGGGCTTCGGCATTGCCTGGTCGGATTCGACCACGACATAGCCGCCGCGGCCCGGCTTTGGTCGGCGCGGAACCTAAAGACCTCGCCTCAATGCGTCAAGGTTCGCCGTACGACAGATATCTAACTGAAATCAAATGGCTTTTTATCCACCCGCATGAGCTACGTCATAACGGTCCGCGTGCCGTCCAGGCCGTCGGCCAAGCCCGAGTCGGCTGCTGGCCGCTTCGGCCCATCCGATTTCATGCCGGCTTGCCCAACGCTTGCGCGCAGATTACCTTAGCCAGACTTAGCTAGGTAGCGCCATGACGACGGTCAATATCTTCGAAGCCAAGACGAACCTCTCCCGCCTCATTGCAGCGGTGGAAACCGGCGCGGAGACGGAGATCATCATCGCCCGCAACGGCCGGCCGGTGGCGCGGCTCGCGCCGCTCGAACCAAAGACGAACCGGGTGCGGCTCGGCTTGGCGAAGGGCAAGTTCGTCGCCCCCCGGGAAGATCCTGAGCTTGATCGCCGGATCGCCGAACTCTTCTACGGCAGCGACGACTCCCCCGAATGAGGCTGCTCCTCGACACTCACGTGGCGATCTGGGCGGTGATCGGGCATTCGCGTCTGGGGTCTCAGGCGAAGGACTTGCTGCAGGATGACGACAACGAGCTGTTCGTGAGCGCCGTTTCCCTGTGGGAAATCGCAATCAAACGCCGCGTCACACGCAAGACTGCATCGATGCCGATCTCCTGCGACGAAGCGATCGCAGCGTTCCAGGAAGCCGGATTTGATTTAATGGCCGTCACTCCCGCCCACGCCGCCGCGGTCGAGAAGCTGCCGATGCTCCATCGTGACCCTTTCGACCATCTGTTGCTGGGCCAGGCGCTCAGCGAGCGGATGCGCCTGGTCACTCACGATGCCCATTTGGCCGCCTACGACGGCTCGATCATCCGCGTCTGAGGTCTATTCAGCCGCCAGGGCCTCGGCTTGGCGCAGGTCCACCGAGACCAGCTGGGAGACGCCGCGCTCGGGCATGGTCACGCCATAGAGGCGGTCCATCCGCGACATGGTCACCGGATTGTGGGTGATGCAGATGAAGCGCGTCTGGGTGCGCGCGCGCATCTCGTTCATCAGGTTGCAGAAGCGGTCGACGTTGTGGTCGTCGAGCGGGGCGTCGACCTCGTCGAGCACACAGACCGGGGCCGGCTGGGCCAGGAACACCCCGAAGATCAGGGCCGCCGCGGTCAGGGCCTGCTCGCCGCCGCTCATCAGCGACATGGAGGCCAGCCGCTTGCCCGGCGGACAGGCGAAGATCTCCAGCCCGGCCTCGAGCGGATCCTCCGATTCGACCAGCCGCAGCTCGGCCTGGCCGCCCTCGAACAGGGCCTGGAAGAGCGCCTGGAAATGGCCGTTGATCACCTCGAAAGCGGTCAGGAGGCGCTCGCGCCCCTCGCCGTTCAGCTCCTCGATGGCGCGGCGAAGCTTGGCGACCGCCCCGGAGAGGTCGGCCCGCTCCTCCTTCATGGTCTTCAGCCGCTCGCCGTATTCGCTGGCTTCCTCCTCGGCGCGCAGGTTCACCGCCCCGATCGCTTCGCGCTGGCGCTCCAGCCCGGCCAGCCGCTGCTCTACCTCGTGGGCGTCCTTGGACAGCCTTGCGGCGGTCTCCTCGAGAGCGGCGGCCAGCTCCTCGGGCTCCCGCAAGGCGGTTTCGCGGATGGCCGCGGCGGTCTCCTGCAGCCGCTCGCGCGCGCCCTCCAGCCTGGCCGCCAGGCCAGCCCTGAGCTCGCGGGCTTCGGAGGCGCGCTGCTCGGCGGCGCGGGCGTTGCGATCGGCGGCGGTGCGCGCAGCATCGGCCGCGGCGAAGGCGTCGGCTGCGGCGGCCAGCCGGGCCTCGGCGGCTCCCAGTTCGTCCAGCAGCTCCACCTGCGCGACCCGCAGCTTCTGCGGCTCTTCGCGCACTGTGGCCTGAGCTGCGACGGTCTTCTCGCGCTCGCCCGAGAGCTGGCCGATGCGTTCGGCGGCATGGGCCGAGCGGGCCGTCCATTCCTCGCGATCGCGATCGACCGCGTCGAGGCGCGCCTGGCGGCCCTCGCGTTCACGGCGCTCCAGGTCCATGTCGGCGCGCGCCTTGGCCGCCGCCTCGCGCGCGGCGCCGGCCTCGGTCCGGGCCGCTTCGAGCTGAGGCGCGAAATCGTCGGATTCCGGCAGGGCCTCGGCCTCGGTGCGCGCGGCTTGCAGTGCAGTCTCAGCCTCGGCGCGCTCGGCGTCGAAGCGGGCGATGGTCTCGTCCAGCGACTGGGCCCGCGCATCGCGGCGGGCGGCCTCGCGGGCATGGCGTTCGACCTCGTCGCGGAAGCGGGCGAGCTGGCGCTCGGCTTCGGGGACCCCGCCGCGCGCGGCGCGCTGGGCCTGGTCGGCTGCTGCGAGCGCCGCGCCGGCGGCGGCCTGCGCCTCTGCCGAGGTGCGGGCGACCGGCGTCAGCTGATCGATCTCGGCCTCGACCTCATCCAGCCGGGCCTTCTGGGCGAGGCGGACGGCGGCGGGTCGCGGCGCATCGGCGCGGGCGACGAAGCCGTCCCAGCGCCAGAGGTCGCCCTCGCGGGAGACCAGCCGCATGCCAGGCGACAGCTTTTCCTGCAGCTTGGGGCCGTCCGCGCGGGCGACGAGGCCGGTGAGCGCCAGCCGGGCGGCCAGTTCGGCTGGCGCGCGGACCACCGACGCCAGGGGCTCGACCCCCTTTGGCCACGCCGGCTTGGAGGCGGCGGCGCCGCCCCAATAGGCGGAGGCCTTGGCGTCGAGGGCCGCGTTGAGGTCGTCGCCCAGCGCCGCGGCCAGGGCGGCCTCGTAGCCCCGCTCGGCGGAGACGGCGTCGACGGCCCGGCGGAAGCCTTCCTTGCGATCGGAGGCGAGCAGCTGCGCCAGCCCCCTCGCCTCGGTCTTCAACCGGCCGAGCTGATCCTCGGCCTTGCGCGCCGCATCGCGCGCCCTGGCTTCGGCGTCGGCCGCGGCGGCGCGATGGTTCTCTGCCGACTCCAGCGCCTGGCGGGCGGCGGTGAGGGCCGTCTCGGCTTCGTCGAGGGCGGTCTTGGCCGCCGTGGTGGCGGGATTCTCCGAGCCGCCGAGGGCGGCGCGGTCGGCCCGGGCCATGTCGAGGGCCCGGCTGGCGCGGCCGACCCGATTCTGGGCGTCGGCGACGCGGGACTGGGCGGTTTCGCGGCGAGCCTGGTCGGCGGCCGCCTCGGCGTTGATGCGCAGCACCTCGGCCTCGGTGCGGGCCCGCTCGGACTCCGCCAGCTTCCAGGCGCTCTCCAGCTGCGGGGCCCGCTCGGGCGCGGCGGCGATCTCGGCGGCCAGGCGGGCGCTTTCCTGGGCCAGCCGCTCGATGGCGCCGCGAGCGTCCTCGACGATGATCTCCTCGCGCGCCCGATCGGCGTCGATCCGGCGGATGGACTCGGCCAGCCGCACCGCCTCGGTCTCGATGCGCTTGGCCTCATGGTCGAGCCTGTCGCGCTCCACCGAGAGGCGATGCAGGATGGCGGCGGCCGCCATCTCCTCGTCGCGGAGCGGCTTGATCGCCTCGTCGGCGCGAAGGGCGTCCGCCGAGGCCGAGGCGGCCTCGAGCGCGGTGGTCTCGACCGCCTTCAGCGCCGTTTCGGCGTCGGCCTCGATGGTCTCCAGCGCCAGCCGCGCCTCGCTCCAGCGGGCATAGAGCACCGCCGACTGCAGGGTGCGGATCTCGGCGGAGATGCGCTTGTAGGCCTCGGCCTGACGCGACTCGCGGCGCAGGCGCGCGGCGGCGGAGTCCAGCTCGCCGATCACGTCGTCCAGGCGCGTGAGGTTCACCTCGGCGGCCTTCAGGCGCAGCTCGGCCTCGTGGCGGCGGGTGTGCAGGCCGGCGACGCCGGCGGCCTCCTCCAGGATCAGCCGGCGGTTCTGCGGCTTGGCGGCGATCAGCTCGGAGATCTGTCCCTGGCGCACCAGGGCCGGCGAATTGGCCCCGGTCGAGGCGTCGGCGAACAGCAGCTGCACGTCGCGCGCGCGCACCTCGCGGCCGTTGACCCGGAAGGTCGAGCCCATGCCCCGGTCGATCCGGCGCGTGACCTCGAGCACCTCGTGGTCGTTGAACTGGGCCGGGGCGCGGCGGTCGGAATTGTCGATGGTCAGCAGCACCTCGGCATGGCTGCGCGAGGGCCTCTGGCTGTTGCCGGCGAAGATCACGTCATCCATCTCGCCGGCGCGCATGGCCTTGGCGGAGTTGGCCCCCATCACCCAGCGCAAGGCTTCGAGCAGATTGGACTTGCCGCAGCCGTTGGGGCCGACGACGCCCGTGACCCCCGGCTCTATGCGCAGTTCGGTCGGGTCGACGAAGGACTTGAAGCCCGAAAGGCGCAGCCGTTGGAAGTGCACCGCCTCAGCGTCTCCTGGCCTCGAGCTGCGGCTCGATGGCGGCGTCGAGGTCGTCCAGGGTGACCTCGTGGGTCAGGTCCGGCAGCTTCTCGCCGTTGATGATGAAGGTCGGGGTCGAATTGACGCCGTCGTTCAGGTGCCGCCCCACGCGGGCGTTCAGGGCGTCGGCGGCGGCCTTGTCGTTGAAACAGGCGCCGATCTGATCCTGCGACAGGCCCGCGGTCCCCCCGGCCTGCAGGATCAGGCTCTTCACGTCGCCGGTATCGTAGGCGTGCTGCAGGCCGTGGAAAAACTCGTCCAGGACCGGGAAATACTTGGTCGGCCCGGCGCAGCGCGCGAGCAGGAAGCCGGCGGCGGCCACCTCCACCGGCTGGGTCAGGAACTCGCGGAAGACGTAGTGCACCTTGCCGGTGTCGATGTACTTCTTCCTGAAGGCGGGGAAGACGTCGTTGTTGAAACGCGCGCAGTGCGGGCACGAGGCGGAGGCGTATTCGATCACGGTCACCGGCGCCTTGGGGCTGCCGAGGGCCATGTCGTCCGGCTCGCTGGCGGGCG
>DATCFQ010000098.1:0-6254 GCA_036509495.1 Caulobacteraceae bacterium | reverse complement strand
ATGAAAATCTCGCCGACACCCTTCTCGCGTTCGTCATGCTCGCCACCATCCAGCTCGGCGTCAGGCGGCTTGCTCGTGCGTAGGCTTTTGAGTCAGGCTCTTAAGCGGTCCGTTGTCCGGCGAGAGGATGTTGAATTCCTGCGTGATCGGCCGTTCCGAAACGTCCTGGGCTTCGTATTGGGCCGGCGGTCCGTTCGACGCGTCGGAATCGTATAGGTCGATCACCTTGTTGTACTGGAACCCGGTGACCGAGCGCAGGGTGATGCCATCCGACAGCTGATATTTGATCTCCAGGCTGTTGCGGATCGCGTGTTCATTGTTCTTCTCAGGCTGGTCGAAGTTCAGGGTCCGCAGGTCGGTCGGAGCGAACGGCGCGTACGTCGTTCCGGGGATGGGACGATAATCGTACCCTCCGGTGTCCTTCTGGCTGAGGCCGACCTTCAGCAATACGCTGAGGTTATCGATCGGCTCCCAGAGAAGGCTCAGCCGAAGATCCTGCTCGTTCAGCTTGCCCGGCGTGTCGAAGGAGCCCCCGGTCGGCGTCGTCTGGCCTCCGATGTCATGGAAGAAGCTGTCGCGGCGCTCGACGTTGTAGGCGACGCGGGCCGCAAGCTTGTCATTGATCGGCAGATTGACCGCTCCGCTTGAGCCCACGTCGGAATAGTTGCCGCCCCAGACCTCGACATTGCCGCCGACGCCGGTGAACGTGGGGCTGTTCGAGGTGATGAACACCGCGCCCCCGGTGGAACTGGCTCCGGCGAAGGTCCCTTGCGGTCCGCGGTAGACTTCTACCTCGCCGATATCAAAGAAGCTGTTGGTGCTCACGATCGGTGGCTGCAGCAGCCAGTCGAGGTAGATCGGCACGCCCGGAACCACCGCCGGATTGCCGCTGGACAGGCCGATGCCCCGGATGTTGACGTTCTGGGTCAGCGCCGCACTGGTGATGGACAGCGAGGGCGTCGCGCGTTGTAGGTCGGAGACCTGCAGGATCTCCTTCTTCTCGAGATCCGCACCGCTGAGCGCGGTGACTGCTGCAGGGACGGTCTGGATGTTTTCGGTGGTTCTGGAGGCGGTGACCACCACCTCACCGACCGATGTCTTCTTGGCCTCGTCTGTGCTTTGCGCATGCGCCGCAGACCCGAGGGCCGACAGTGCGGCCGCGAGGGCGAGCGCCGACGAGGCGCCCAGATGGTATGAGCTGCGATTCACTAGTCCCTCCCGCGTTACCGGACGCAGCGGGGATCGCTTCGGCGTCGCCTGAGCCGTCCCCTTGGCCGCGGCCTCCCTGCCCACATCTGTAGTGATGGGCGCAATCGATTGCAAAAGCTTTTTCGTGGTGTAGGGCTGGGTGGCAAGCGCCGGCCGCAAGCAAGCCCCAGCCGGGTGACAACGCAATCAATTGCGCCGCCTGCTATGGGAGGTTAGACGGTGGACGAACGCGCAGCCAACGTGCGCCGAACAACGATGGACCCCTCCCGGCCCGTGGATCAGGCTGACATCCAAGGCCGCGTGGAGCGCTTCTGGCCGATAGCTGAGGCATGCCTCCTGCGAGTCTATGGCTCGCGTCCGGATTGCCAGTTCTGGCTGGACAGCATTGCAGGCTTGGTCCGTGAACTTGCGGCAGCTCGGTCCGTCGAGCTGCGCCGGCGTGATCAGGCTAGCGACCAATGGTGGCGCGACAGCTCGATGGTCGGGTACTCCGCCTATGTCGACCGTCTCGCGGGCGACTTGGGTCGAATGAGGGGACGCCTGCCCTACCTGAAGGACCTGGGCGTGGGCTACTTGCACCTGCTTCCGCTCTTCAAGACGCGCAGGGGCGAGAACGACGGCGGCTTCGCTGTGTCTGATTTCGCCGCGGTCGAGCCTCGCCTGGGCACGACCGCCGATCTGCGAGAATTGGCCACGGCGGCCCACGAGGCCGGAGTCCGTCTGGTGCTTGATCTCGTCTGCAACCACACATCCGACGATCACGCCTGGGCTCGGGCGGCGCGGTCAGGCGACGAGCGGTACAGGGACTATTACTGCGTTGTGCCGGACTCTGACACGGTTCAGCGATACGAGGAACGCCTGGTCGATGTCTTCCCAGAGGTCGCGCCGGGAAACTTCACCTACTTCAAGGACATGGGAGGGTGGGTGTGGACCACCTTCTACCCATTCCAGTGGGACCTGAACTACGCCAATCCGGCGGTCTTCTGCGAGATGACCGCTGCGATGCTCAAGCTGGCCAACATGGGCGTGGATGGACTGCGCATGGACTCCGCGCCGTACCTCTGGAAGCGTCCCGGGACCGACTGCCGCAACCAGCCGGAAGTGCACTGGCTTCTCGCGGCCTGGCGCGCCCTCCTGTCGATCTCGGCGCCGGGGGTGGTGTTGAAGGCCGAGGCCATCGAGCGTCTCGAAGAGGTGAAGACCTATTTCGGCGCCCGCGCCGGCGAGCCCGAATGCCACCTCGCCTACAACAATGGGGTCATGACTTCCCTGTGGGCGTCGCTGGCGCTCGGCTCCGCCGAGCCGGCGCAACGGCTGATCGACGCGGCGGCGCAAAAGCCGTCCTGGGGTACGTGGGTGAACTACGTCCGATGCCACGATGACATCATCTGGTCGGCTCTCAGCCCTCAGGTCCCCGTGGCGGACCAAGCCCGATGTTCGTCGTTCTACGCCGGCGCGGAAACTCCGTCCCAGGGCGCAGCGGTCCTCGCACCCAGCACGAACGGGATGGCGGCCACGCTCGCCGGGGCCCTGGGCGACGAGGCCGACAGCCCGGGCGCCAACAGACTGCTCCTGCTCTACGGCGTGACCTACGCCTTGGACGGCCTGCCTGTGGTCTGGATGGGCGACGAGCTGGCCCTTGGGGACAGCCGTGACGCCCAGGCGCCCATGGCTGGGCCGTGCGATGGCCGCTGGCGGCAGCGGCCCACCATGGACTGGGGCCGTGCGGCGCATCGCACGAATCCCGGCGCCTTGGCTGGCCGGGTGTTCCAGCAACTCGTGGCCATGGGCCGAATCCGCGGGTCTCACGCTGCGTTCGACGTTGCCCATCCCGCCCGCCCCATCACAGTTGAGGATCCGGCGATCCTGAGCTTCCTCCGCGGGACGGGAGCGGCGTCGATGCAATATCTCGCGAACTTCACGGCCGAGCCGCGTATCGGGCCAGTGCAACTCGGGTCGAGGGGCGAGGGCTGGACGGATCTGCTGTCGGGCGAGACGGGAGCGGGCCTGCAAGTTCCGCTCCGCCCGTACCAGGTGCGCTGGCTCACCTCGTCGCCATGAACCGGCGCCATGCCGCCGTGGAGCTGGGCGGAACCCGAGTGGCGGTGGTCGTAGGCGAAGGCCCGGGCCTTTGCTCGGACGTCGTTCGCCTGGCCACGTCCGGCCCCCGACAAACTCTGTTGTCCATCGCCGGCGCGCTGAAGGGACTGAATGCCCAAGGGTGGGCGTTCGAGTCCGTCGCGGTGGCGTGTTTCGGTCCGCTGGAGCTCGATCCATCCAGCGCCAATTACGGCCGCGTGCTGGCGACGCCAAAGCCCGGCTGGACCGGAGCGGACGTCCTGGGTGCACTTGCTGAAGAGCTTGGCGTGCCCGTGACGATCGATACCGACGTCAATGCAGCGGCGGTTGGGGAGGGGCGCTGGGGTGCCTGCCAGGGCCTCGGCCAGCACGCCTATATCACTGCGGGGACGGGCGTCGGCGCGGGCCTCTGCGTCATGGGAACACCCGTTCATGGGCTGCTTCACCCCGAGTCCGGCCACCTGCGTGCACGCCGCGATCTCGATCTCGATCCATTTCCCGGCGTGTGCCGGTGGCACGGCGACTGCTTCGAAGGACTCGCGAGTGGTTCGGCGATCGCTGAGCGGGTCGGTCGCGATCCAGCAAGTCTCGAGCCTGACGATCCGGTGTGGGATCTGGCCGGCGCCTATCTTGGCCAGCTCTGCGCGGCGCTCGCGTTCATCGTATCCCCTCAACGCATCGTGCTGGGCGGCGGCGTCGGGCGCCGGCCAAAGGTTCTGGGGGCCGCCCGGTTCAGCCTTGCGGCGGAGCTGGGCGGCTACCTCGCCCGGCCAAGGGCTGAGGACATGGAGTCCTTTCTTGTCGGTCCGGAATTAGGGGCGGACTCGGGTCTGTTCGGGGCCCTGGCTCTGGCCCAGTATCATGGCGTGCAGGCGAAGCTGTCGGCCAACGCCGCATCCCCGCCTTTGTAATGAGCGAACTTTGGGTAAGGACACAGGGGCCGTGACTGTCCCGGAAATGCAGCGCCGGTGGCGACCAGACGCTCCGGCGCCTTGCCGTCCTCCACCCAGGCCTGGAGCGCCGCCAGCGCGTCGAACCTGTCGGTCGCCGGACCACCCTGGCAGTGGTTCATGCCCGGCACGAGGAACAGGCGCGCCCAGTCCTGGGGCGGACCCGCGTCCTTGGCCAGCTGATCGTACCAGCCGATGATGTCGTTGGCCGAAAACACCGGATCGCTGAGGCCCTGGTAGAGGAGGAGCCGGCCTCCGTGCTGGACGAAGCTGCTCATGAAGGTGGAGGTGGGGTCGTTGATCGTCCCGGTCTCGGCTGTCAGCTCGGCCGCCTTGTCGAAGTCGAAAGCCGCGGCCCCGATCGCCGGGTCCTGGGGCGTCGCGAAGTAGCGCCGCAGGGCGTCCAGGCCCATGGTCTGGTTGATGCCGTTGGCGGCGCCGGTAGGGGCCGAGCCCATCTTCCAGATCCGCCAACCCATGTCGCCGACGCCGGCGTCATAGGGCCAGCTCGCATAGATCGGGCGGCCTTTCGAGTCGTGCGCCCCGCCGAAGATCCGCTCGATCGTCGAGACCTTGGCTGGGCTCAGGCAGCCGTTGGTCGCCCCGGCCTTGCAGGTCAGGACTCGAGGGCTGAACCGGCAGGCGCGAACGTCGTTGATCAGGCCGTCTTTCAAACCATCCAGGCCGTCGCAAGCATCAAGCGTCGCCTTGGAAAGGAGCTTCAGATCGTCTGGGGTCAGGGCTTTGCTCACGATCGGCCGTCCCTGGGCGTCATGAGGCGCGATCTTCGCAAGCTGGACGGTATCCCAGAGTTCGCCGACCGCGGCGCGGCTAAGGCGGAAGCCCGGGTCACCGGCGATGATTCCGTCGAAGTCGAGGGGATAGCGCTCCGCGGCCATCATCCCCTGACGGCCGCCGTTGGAACAGCCCATGAAATAGGACCGCCTTGGGCCCTGGCCATAGAACCTGGCGATGATCGCCTTGGCTTCGGCCGTCACTTTACCCAGGGCCTGATAGGCATAATCCAGGCGCGCCTGCTGGTCGTCGCCGAAGCCCGCGTCGGGCCCTTGGTGCCCTGCGTCGGTGGTGACTACGGCAAAGCCCCTGGCCAGGGCGGGCTCGCCTGCACCGGCGCCGCCGATGGCGGGATTGACCGCGCCGTCCAGGCCGCCGCCGCCCTGGAACAGGAAGCGGCCATTCCATTTGGTCGGCAATCGCAGTTCAAAGCCGATGCCGTAGCTCTTCCCGCCGACGCCGGTCCGGGGGTCGAGCGTGCCGCGGACCCGGCAGTGTTCGGGAAGCATGATCGCCGGGGCGCCCGGCGGGCCGAAAGCCGCCTTCATCGGGCCCGCCGGCGTCAGCTCCGCCGTCTCGACCCGCAGGGTGGGGGACGCCAGGGCCGTCAGCGCGCGGCAGGCGTCCGCCGTACCGTCCTGGGCGTGCGCCAGCGACACGCCCGCGAGCGACGAGGACGCCGCGAGGACGGCGGTCAGGAGCAATTTCACGGCAGCTTCCTCCGAAGGCTCTGGCCTTGTTTGTCAAACGATTGCATGAAGGCGCCACGGAGGTCCATGGGCGTGCGCGCTGGACCCCGAGCCTGGGGAGGCGAACATGATGTTGCGAGTGTTCCTCGGCGGCGCGGCGAGTGTTTGCCTGCTGGCCACAGTTCTGACCTGCGGAACGACTCGCGCCCAGCCGGCGGCGGCGCCGCAGGATTTCCAGAAGGCCATGGAGGCCTTTCACAAGCTGCCCGACACGCCGGGCACGGGCCGGTTTCCCGCCATGAAATCGGCCGATCCTGCGTTCCCGGGCCATGTCGTGTATCGGCCTGCAGACATCGGCAAGCTCGGCGGCCGCAAGCTGCCGATCGTGCTCTGGGGCAACGGCGGATGCACTGACGACGGTGCGGCCGAGCGCCTGTTCCTGGCGGAGATCGCCTCGCATGGCTATCTCGTCCTCGCGCCTGGAGCGATCCTGTCCGGTCCCGGCTCGCCGCCCGCGCTTCCAATGCCCGCG
>DATCFQ010000097.1:0-6854 GCA_036509495.1 Caulobacteraceae bacterium | reverse complement strand
CGGGCTGCGCTATCTCGCCGACCTGGTCGACCGCGCCCCGCCGGCGGCCAATGCGGCCGACTATGCACGGGTGATCCACGACCTGGCGCTCAGGCGCGAGCTGATCCGGCTCGGCGGCGACATCGCCGGCCAGGCCGCCGGCGATCCGGACTCCACCGCCAAGGACCAGATCGAGCAGGCCGAGCAGCAGCTCTACGCCCTGGCCGAGACCGGGACCTCCTCGACCGGCTTCATCGGCCTGGCCGAAGCGCTGCGGGGCGCCGTCGACATGGCGGCGGAGGCCTATTCCCGTGAAGGCGGTCTGGCCGGCCTCTCCACCGGCCTGATGGACCTCGACAAGATCCTGGGCGGCCTGCACAAGTCCGACCTGGTGATCCTCGCGGCCCGCCCCTCGATGGGCAAGTCGTCGCTGGCCATGAACATCGCCTTCCACGCCTCGCGCAACTACGCCTGGGAGCCGCAGGTCGACGGCTCCAAGAAGACCGTCAACGGCGGGGTGGTGGCCTTCTTCTCCCTGGAAATGTCGGCCGAGCAGCTGGCCATGCGCCTCCTGGCCGAGGTGTCCGGCGTTCCGTCGGACCGCATGCGCCGGGGCGAGATCGACGCTTCGGAATTCGGCCAGATCCGCGACGCGGCGATCGAGATCCAGGAATCGCCGCTGTTCATCGACGACACCGGCGGCATCGCCCTGGCCCAGCTGGTCGCCCGCGCGCGGCGGCTGAAGCGCACCACGGGCCTGGACCTGATCGTCATCGACTATCTGCAGCTGATCACCACCGGCGGGCGCAGCGACAACCGGGTGCAGGAGGTGTCGGAGATCACCCAGGGCCTGAAGACCATGGCCAAGGAACTGGCGGTGCCGGTGCTGGCCCTGGCCCAGCTGTCGCGCCAGGTCGAGAACCGCGAGGACAAGAAGCCCCAGCTCTCCGATCTGCGGGAGTCCGGCTCCATCGAGCAGGACGCCGACGTGGTGATGTTCATCTACCGGGAGGCCTATTACAAAAGTCGCACCGAGCCCCGCGAAGGCACCCCCGAGCACCTGACCTGGCAGGAGGACATGGACAAGATCCGCCACGTCGCCGAGGTCATCATCGGCAAGCAGCGCCATGGCCCGATCGGCACGGTGAAACTGCACTTCGACGAGAACATCACCAAGTTCGGCAACCTGGCCCGCGAAGGCCGGTTCGAGCCGCGTTGAGCGCCGGCGAGGCGCGGCTCAGCGTCGATCTCGACGCCCTGGCCGATAATTTCACCACCCTGCGTGACGAAGCGGCCTCGGCCGAGGTGGCGCCGGTGGTCAAGGCCGATGGCTACGGCCTGGGCGCTGGTCCGGTGGCGCACAGACTCTGGGCGGAGGGCGCACGCCGGTTCTTCGTGGCGCGGGTCGGCGAGGGCGAGCGGGTGCGCGCCGCCCTGGGTCCGCACCGGCCCGCCGAGATCTATGTGCTGGACGGCGCCCCGCCGGGCGCCCTGCCCCGCCTGGTCGAGGCGGGGCTGACTCCGGTGCTCAACACCCTGGCGCAAGTCGGTGAAGCATCGGCCTTTTCCGGCCGGCGACAGCGGCTCGCCGTCGCCCTGCACATCGACACCGGGCTGAACCGCCTCGGGCTGCGCATCGAAGAAGCCGAGGCGCTGGCCCGGGCGCCGCAGCGGCTGGCCGGCCTCGAACTCGGACTGGTGATGAGCCATCTCGCCTGCGGCCCCAGCCCCGACCATCCGATGAACCGGCGCCAGCTGGATCTTTTCCGCCAGGGCGCCGCGCTGTTTCCGGACGCGCGACGGAGCCTGGCCAATTCGGCCGGGATCTTCCTCGGCCCCGACTACCACTTCGACGTGGTGCGGCCGGGCGTCACCCTCTATGGCGGCGGCCCGCGCGAGCGCCACGATCCGCGCATCGCCGCGGTGGCTGCGCTGGAAGCGCCGATCCTGCAGGTGCGGGACGTGCCGCCCGGCGAGAGCATCGGCTATGACGCCAGCTTCACCGCCGAACGGCCCATGCGCGTCGCCATCGTCCCGCTGGGCCATGCCGACGGCGTGCTGCGATCGTTGGCGGGCAAGGGCTTCGCCTGGTTGGACGGCGCGCGCCGGCCGATGCTGGGCTGCATCTCCATGGACCTGGTCGCCGTCGACGTCACCGGCTGCGACGCCGCCCAGCCGGGCGCCATGGTCGAGCTTCTGGGCCCCCACGCCCTGGTCGACGAGGTGGCCGCGGCCGCCGGCACGATCTCGTACGAGGTGCTGGTCCGGCTGAGCAGCCGGGCCGAGCGGGTCTACGTCGGCGTCGCGGGCTGAGCCTTGCCCCTGGTCGATGGCGAAGACGGCTATTTCCGGGCGTTGGCGGCCGGCGTCGACGGATGGACGCGTACCGTCCCGAAGTCCTGGTCGGGGTACATGCCCGCGCTGG
The DNA here is from genome assembly GCA_036509495.1 of Caulobacteraceae bacterium. Classification (GTDB taxonomy): domain Bacteria; phylum Pseudomonadota; class Alphaproteobacteria; order Caulobacterales; family Caulobacteraceae; genus JANWHQ01. The sequence continues at coordinate 4,450 of DATCFQ010000097.1, read as the reverse complement.
GAACCTGGATCACCACCTCCGGATGGCCGAGGCCCTGGTGGCAGACGTTGCAGGCGTGGGTGACGCCGCGATAGGCGGCGTCGAAGCGGCGACCGTCGCGAGCCTTGATCGCGGCGTCCAGCCGGTCGAGGGGATCCTTGATATTGGAGGCGACCATGCCGGCCATGTCGCTGTTGCGATAGGTGGGAACCGTCCGCGCCACGCGATTGAAAGCGTTGCGCAATTCGCTGGCCTCATAGGCGAGATAGGGCCAGTCGCGGGCGCGGCCGGCCAAACCGAGTTTGATGTGCCGCGGCTGCACCGCCATGGTCATCAGGTCGCCGAGGCTCGGATGGTAGTCCGGCTGGGCGGTCTGGGCCGGCGCCCGGCCAGCGCCCACAACCAGCACTACGGCGACCGCCACGGCGCCGACAGCAAGCCCCAGCCTGCGAACGGACTGGCTCATGACGTCCTCCTCCTGTTGTCTTCCCGTCTGGGGAGCGTCTCACGGCTGGCGGTCGATGGCGAGAGGCGCCCTGGCGCAAGGCATCCGGCGCGTCTGGTGAACCGCCATGGCGGAGCGGTCACCGCACATCCTGATCACCGGAACCAGCCGCGGCATAGGCGCGGCGCTGCTCGCCGACATTCCTCTCGGCCGGGTGGCCGAGCCCGAAGAGATCGCCCGCGTCTGCGCCTTCCTGGCGCTCGACGCGCCTGCCTTGATGACCGGGGCTGTGCGCGACATCAATGGCGCCAGCTATGTGCGATGAGCGGTCGCCTTGCCGGAGCCGCACGGACCTGTAGGTTGCCGTCAAACCCCTGTCAGGATCTTCGATGACGAAACTTCCGGCCTGCCTCGCCGCGGGCGTCGTTCTGGGCCTGGCCGCCGCCGGCGGCGCCCTCGCCAATCCCGCCCCGATCGCCGCGCCCGATCCGGTGATCCGCACCGGGACCTGGGGCTTCGACGCCCAGGGCGAGGACCCCAGCGTCAAGCCCGGCGACGACTTCTGGACCTACGCCAACGGCGGCTTCCTGAGCGCCCTGCAGATCCCGCCGGACAAGTCGCGCTACGGCATCGACTACATCATGGGCGACATCGCCGAGAAGCACGTGCGCACCATCCTGGAGAGCGCCGATCGGCCCTCTGGCCCCGACGCCGCCGACGCCATCAAGACCCGCGCGCTCTATCACGCCTTCATGGACCAGAAGCGGGTCGACGCCCTGGGCTCGGGGCCGCTGCAGCCGGACATCGCCGCGGTCCGCGCGGTGAAAAGCCGCGACGAACTGGCGGTGCTGCAGAGCAAGGTCGGGACCTTCCAGGGCTCGCTGTTCGGCGTCGACATCGGCGCCGACGCCAAGTCGCCCGATCGCTATGCGGTCTATGTCGGCCAGGGCGGCCTCGGCCTGCCGGACCGCGACTACTATCTGAAGCCAGAGTTCGCGGCGAAGAAGGCCAAGTACCAAGCCTATGTCGCCCAGCTGCTGCGCCTGGCCGGCTGGCCGGACGCCGACGCCATGGCCAAGGCGGTGGTCGCCATGGAGACTCAGATCGCCGAGGCGAGCTGGGACCGGGTCGAAGAGCGCGATCCGGACAAGACCTACAACCCCACCACCGTCGCCGAACTTTCCAGGGACGCCCCCGGCTATCCCTGGCGGGCGATGCTGGACGCCGCCGAGCTGAAGGGCGTCGATCGCGTCGTCGTGGGCGAAAAGACCGCCCTGCCCAAGCTCGCCGCCATCTACCATGAGACCCCCCTTGCCGTGCTGAAGGCCTGGGCGGCGTTCCATCTTGTGGACGAGGCCTCACCCTATCTGACCGACCGCTTCGAGGACGCCCGCTTCGCCTTCCGCGGCACGGTGCTGACCGGCCAGCCACAGCAGCGCGCGCGCTGGAAGCGCGCCGTGGCGCTGGACAACGGCGCCTTGGGCGAGGCGGTCGGTCGCGTCTATGTGGCCAAGTACTTCCCCCCGGAGGCCAAGGCCAAGATCCGCGACCTGGTGGAAAACCTGCGCGTCGCCCTCGGCCAACGCATCGAGAAGCTCGACTGGATGAGCCCCGAAACCAAGGCCAAGGCCCAGGCCAAGCTCGAGGCCATGACCGTCAAGGTCGGCTATCCCGACAAGTGGCGCGACTACTCCAAGCTGGAGATCAGCGCCACCGACCTCTATGGCGACGTCGAGCGGGCCAACGCCTTCGAATGGCGGCGCAAGGCAGCGCGCCTGGACCAGCCGGTCGACCGCGCCGAGTGGGACATGACGCCCCAGACGGTGAACGCCTACTATCAGCCGACCGCCAATGAGATCGTCTTCCCCGCGGCCATCCTGCAGGCGCCCTATTTCGATCCGGGCTTCGACCCTGCCGCCAACTACGGCGACATCGGCGCCACCATCGGCCACGAGATGACCCACGGCTTCGACGACGAGGGCCGCAAGTTCGACGGCACGGGCGCGCTCGCCAATTGGTGGACCGAGGAGGACGGCAAGAAGTTCGAGGCCCGCGCGGCGGTGCTCGGCAAGCAGTACGACAGCTATGAGCCCTACCCCGGCGCGCACGTGAACGGCGGCCTGACCATGGGCGAGAACATCGCCGACCTCGGCGGGGCGCTGATCGCGCTCGACGCCTATCACAATTCCCTCGGCGGCCAGCCGGCCAAGGTCATCGACGGGCTGAGCGGCGATCAGCGGTTCTTCCTGTCCTACGCCCAGAGCTGGCGCGACAAGGCCCGCGAGGACTCCATGCGCCAGCAGATGGCGTCGGACCCCCACTCTCCGGACCAGTACCGGGCCAACGGAGTGGTGCGGAACATGGACGCCTGGTACGCCGCCTTCGAGGTCAAGCCGGGCGACAAGCTCTACCTGCCGCCGCAGGACCGGGCCCGGATCTGGTGAGCAGGAGCGGCGCGGCCGTTCGCCAAACGATCAGGCGGGAGATTGCGCGTTCGCCTCGGCTTGGCTTAAATCGTCCAGAGTCGTTGTTTCCAGACGGACCGGGGGGAACCGAAGCCATGCCGTTGTCACGCAGCGTGATTGCAATTTTCGTCGTCGCCGCCGCGGCCGCTTCCGGCGCGGCATTGGCGGCGGACGCGCCCAGCAGTCCAGCCGGATGCCCGGCGGCGGACGCCAAGGACGCCCCCGTCGCCTACATCAAGAACCCGAAATGGGTCCACCAGCCGGCGGGCGAAGACGTCATAGCGCTCTATCCGACGTTCGAATACCGCATGCACAAGACCGATCACACCGTGGTGGACTGCGCCGTGGCCGAGGACGGCGGCCTGCAGGACTGCACCGTGGTGGACGACAAGAAGCCCGGTAAAGGCTTCGACAAGGCGACGCTGGGCCTGGCCAAGCTCTACAAGATGCCGCCCCTGGCGACGCAGCCGGCCTTCACCGGCCTGCCCGAATGCGTCCGCAAGCTCGGCCCGCCCCACGTGGTGATCCCGATGGACTGGTCGGCGGGGGGGTAAGGGCGGACCTATTCCCTATTCCCTATTCCGCTCATCCCCGCGAAAGCGGGGACCCAGGCTTTTTTCAACCACGGACCACACGGACCTCACGGACAAGGTCGATCTTGGCGTATCGGCGTGGTCCGCGGACAATTCTTGGGACGCTCAATTCAGCAAAAACGCCTGGGTCCCCGCTTGCGCGGGGATGAGCGGTGAAGGGGTGGAGCCCTAGGCGCTGGCCTCGACCTTGGCCTGGGCTTCCTTGCCGCCGACGCCGTAGACGACCTGCTGGTTGCGGGTCTTCTGGAACTCCTCCAGCGTCTGGCCGCGCATGGCGGCGTAGACGTGCAGGTTGGACACCCCGACCACCGCGGCGAACTTCTCCAGCACGAAGAAGATCGCGCCGTACTGCATCAGCGCGCGCCAGTCGCGGCGGCGGATCATGTCCCGCTCCTCTTCCGACAGCTCGTACTTGGCGAAGGCCGTCTCCGGATCGCCGATCACCATCGCCCGGTGCTCGGGGATGACCAGGTCGTGGAGGAACTTGTTCAGCCGGTAGTGGCCGACGCTGCGCTCGAGATCGAAGGGATAGGTGCCCTCCAGCGTCTCGATGCCCTTCAGCTGGTGGTCGGCCTTGGCCCGGGCGGCCGCGGCGACTTCGGCGCTCATCGGCTCGGCCTCGTTCTCGTAGATGGCCGTGGCGATCGCCGTCATCGAGGGCAGGTAGTAGCTCTTGTGCACCCGCTTCACGACCGACGACAGGGCGCCGCGGGCGACCAGCCACATGACGAATTCCGAACTCTCCATGCCGCCCAGGCGCGCGTGGTCGGCGTGGGTCATGCGGGTCAGGGCCACCGGGTCCTTTTCGTAGAGCTCCAGCAGCTCCTCGTCCCAGCCCGGATTGTTGAAGCCGCAGCGCTCGCCCTGGATCTGGTGCGACAGGCCGCCGGTGGCCACCAGGGCGACCTTGATGTCCTCGGGATAGCTCTCGATGGCGTTCCGCAGCGACTGGCCGAGCTTGTAGCAGC
>DATCFQ010000096.1:0-2977 GCA_036509495.1 Caulobacteraceae bacterium | reverse complement strand
CGGCGGCGGCGGGGCCGGCTCCCGATAGAGGCCTTCCATGCCCTTTCTCTGGGTCATCGTCACGGTCCTGGCGACCGGCCTGCAGGTCGCGCGCAACGCCCTGCAGCGTGGCATGATCGCCGACGCCGGCCCCTGGGGCGCGACCCTGGTCCGCTTCCTGTTCGGCCTGCCGTTCTCCCTGGTCTTCACCCTGGCGGTCGTGGCCGTGCAGGGCAAAAACCTGCATCCGGCTCCGTCGACGACCTATTTCATCGACGCCCTGACCGGATCGGTCACCCAGGTGATCGCCACCGCTGCCCTTTTGGTCGCCATGCGGCGGGCGGGCTTCGCCGTGGGCACGACCCTGCAGCAGAGCTCGCTGCCGCTGGCCGCGATCCTCGGCTGGCTGATCTTCCGCGACACCTTGAGTCCGATCGGCTGGGTCGGCGTGGCGGTGACCACCGGCGGCCTGGTGATCCTGACCTGGCCAAAAGAGGGCGCGAAGGGTCACCTGCTGTCCGGCAGCGCCTTCGGGCTGGTGTCGGGCCTCTGTTTCGGTTTCTCGCTGAACGCCTATCGGCACGCCGCGCGTCTGCTGGAGCCGCACCATCCATTGTTCTCGGCGGTGGCCACCGTCACCCTGACCCAGGCGGTGCAATCGGCGGGCCTGGTCGCCTACCTGCTCTGGCGGCATCCCTGGGCGCTGAGGGCGGTGGCGGCCGACTGGCGCAAGTCCCTGGCCGCGGGATTCTGCGGCGCCGCGGCCTCGGCCTTCTGGCTGCTGGCCCTGGCCTTGGCGCCGGCGGCTTCGGTGCGGGCGGTGGCGGTGATCGAGACTCCCTTCGCCGTCGCCGCCGGCCGGCGGATGTTCAAGGAGAAGCTGACTGTCGGCCAGTGGCTGGCGGCCCTGCTCACCGCCGCGGGCGTGGTGATGACCGCGGTGAACTGATCAGCCGTCGTCGTCGCTGGCGGCAGGCGGCGGTCCGTGTCCGTCGGTTCCTGCGTCGCGGAAAGCGTCCGGGAGGGCGGTCGGCAGGTCCGCGGGGTCTGCATCGCCGCCGCCCATGCGCGGATCGTCGGGCGCCCAGCTCGGCGCGCGCTCGGGCCCTGCGGCGGGCTGCGTCGGGAAGTCGGCCTGGGCCACGGCGAACTTGGCGGGCGACGGGTCGGCCGGCGGGCTGACCGTCGCGGTCTGATCGGGGTCGGCGACGCTGATCGATTGGGCGTAGGCCAGGGCGGGGAGGGCGCCTGGGTCATCGCCGCCGACGCCCTGCTGCACGGGCAGGTTCACCACCGTGGCGGCCGACGCCGTGTGCATCGAAGGCGGTTCGAGCCAGGCGCCGAGGCCGATGCCGGCCGCACAGGACACCGCCGCGCCGCAGCCGACCACGCGGGTCAGCAACGGCTTTACCGCATGGACCACGGCCGGAGGGAGCTTAAACTTGGGCATGACCTGGAACCACCTCTCACTTTCGTGAACTCCGGGAGGGGCCAAAGGTTCTGGCAGAGCCGATCAATTGTATTCGCGAGGGCGCCGGGCTTTCAGGGGGAGCCAATTCCCTTGCAATCGTGGGGCACTCAGGTCACAGGCTGCGGCGTCGCCGGGGAAGGCGCCGGGCCAGCGCGGCGTAGGGGCGCCGCGAGGGCGGCCCGGCTTTGCTGGCGGCGCTTGACACATTCACCGCAGGCCGCTCCAAGACACCCATGTTTTCATCGCTCTTCGGCGTAATCTCCAACGATATCGCCATCGATCTCGGCACCGCCAACACCCTCATTTACATGAAGGGCAAAGGCATCGTGCTGAACGAGCCGTCCGTGGTGGCGCTGCGCAACACCGGCGGCCGCAAGGTCGTGCACGCGGTGGGCATCGAGGCCAAGCAGATGCTCGGCCGCACCCCCGGTCACATGGAGGCGATCCGCCCCATGCGCGACGGCGTCATCGCCGACTTCGAAGTGGCCGAGGAGATGATCAAGTACTTCATCCGCAAGGTTCACAACCGCAAGGGCTTCGTGAACCCCAAGGTGATCGTCTGCGTGCCGTCCGGCGCCACCGCCGTGGAGCGGCGCGCCATCAACGACTCCTGCCTGAACGCGTCGGCCCGACGCGTCGGCCTGATCGACGAGCCGATGGCCGCCGCGATCGGCGCCGGCCTGCCGATCCACGAGCCGACCGGCTCGATGGTGGTCGACATCGGCGGCGGCACCACCGAGGTGGCCGTGCTGTCGCTGTCGGGCATCGTCTATTCGCGCTCGGTGCGGGTCGGCGGCGACAAGATGGACGAGGCGATCATCTCCTATATGCGCCGCAATCATAACCTGCTGATCGGCGAGACCACGGCCGAGCGGATCAAGAAGGAGATCGGCACCGCCCGGGCGCCCGCCGACGGCGAAGGCTTGGCGATCGAGGTCAAGGGCCGGGATCTGATGCAGGGCGTGCCTCGCGAGGTGCGGATTTCCGAGAAGCAGGCGTCCGACGCCCTGGCCGAGCCGGTGGCCCAGATCATCGACGCGGTGAAGGTGGCCCTGGAGTCGACCCCGCCGGAGCTGGCGTCCGACATCGCCGACAAGGGCATCATGCTGACCGGCGGCGGCGCCCTGCTGCGCGGGCTGGATGCGGAAATTCGCGATCACACCGGCCTGCCGGTGATGGTGGCCGACGATCCCTTGTCCTGCGTCGCCCTCGGATGCGGCAAGGTGCTCGAGCATCCCAAGTGGATGAAGGGCGTCCTCGAATCATCCATCGTGTAGCCGCCGTTTGGGCGCCGTTGACGGTTAGTCCGTATTAACGGCGTCAAATGCGACGATCCGGCGCGCAAGCCTAGCCGTACGCCTCACGATATCTAGCGCGCCGGGCGTGGTGAAGTTTCGCAAGCGCTGGCGGGGAGCGTCGTGTCCTTTCGAGATGGACCGTTCAATGATCTGAAGGTGCCGCTGACCTGGACGGCGGCCGTGGCGGTGATCGTCGCGATCGTGGTCGGAGTCGCGCTCCTGCTATCGG
>DATCFQ010000095.1:0-2503 GCA_036509495.1 Caulobacteraceae bacterium | reverse complement strand
CCTGGCCCGCGCCGCCGGACCCCGTAGAGCCAAGGAAGTGATCGCCACCGGCCGGCCGTTCTCGGCCGCCGAGGCGCTGGACTGGGGCGTGGCCAACCGCATCTGCCCTTCCGATCAACTGCTGCCCGCCGCCCTGGAGACCGCCCAGCGGATCGCCGCCAATGCGCCGCTGGCCGTGCGCGCGGTGAAGCGGGCGATCGACCTGGGCGACGGCCATGGCCTCAGCTCGGGCATGGCGATCGAGCTGGAGCAATACGGCCAGCTTTTCCCCACCGAAGATCGGCGCGAGGGGATCAGGGCCTGGCGCGAGAAGCGCAAGCCGGCGTTCAAGGGGCGCTGAGCCCTGCGCCCGCTCAGCCCCCGCACCCAGTGGCGGCTCAGGCTGCTGCGCCGGGTCATCGTGGCGGTGATCGGGCTGGTCAGCGTGGCCGCGGTGATCGTGCACCGCAGCGGCTGGCGCGGCGCGCACTTGCACTGAGCCAGGTAATTCCCAGGTAAGAGGAGAGGGCCATTGTGTGGCCGTTTGGTGAGCTAGACCGGGCGCGCGCACCACAAATGCGCCGTATTGGCGACTTTAAATTTGCGCGGCTGAATCGCGCGTCGCGCGCCGATTTCATGGGGGACGTCCATTTGACGTCATCGCGGTCAGACAAGGACTCCGAAGGCGCTGGGGTGAACATCAGCCTCGCCGTCGCTGGAGTGGTGGCCGCGGGCGTGGGTCTGCTGACCATGCATACCGCGTTCACGCCGCTGCCCAAGCCGGGTGTGCCGGTGGTGATCGCCACCTCCCGCCCCGCCCCCACCCGCGCCGCCTGGCGACATGCCGAAGAGGCCGCCCAGCCGCCGGCGGACGTCCAGAGCCAGCGCGCCGATGGCGAAAACGCCGCCCCGGCCCTGCGGGCTCGTCCCGCCGCCATCATCGCCCGCCATCACGCCGCTCGTCCCGCGGCCGCCGACCCGGCGCCGACGCCGGCGATGACGCCCATCGTGGCCAAGGCCGCCGCGCCCGCGTCCAAACCCCCGGTGCGCGAGGTGGCCGCCGCCGACCTGCCCGGCCAGAAGATGTGCAAGGCGCCGAGCCCTCAGCCTCAGCTGCTCTCGGCCAAGTCGCTGCAGCCGGCGCTGGTGCTGCGCTACGACGCCAAGGCCCGCCAGATCGACATCCCGCCGCCCCAGCCGGCGGCCGACGAGCAACGGCGGCTGAAGCTGTCGGCCCTGCTCGCCAACATGCTGACCAACTAGTTCGGGTTCAGGCCGCCTTCCAATAGACGAAGCCCATGGCGTTGCCGGTCCCGGCCGGCGTGCGGTAGCAGGGCACATAGTCGACGATGGTCGGCTTGCAGCCCAGTTCGGCCATGGCGCCGATCACCGGGATCCAGTTCTTGGTCTCCGAAGTCCCGGACTGGAAGGCGCTCTCGGGCAAGCGCTCCAGGATCGTCGCGTCCCCCGCGCGGATCGCCTCCAGCACCACCGCGTCGACCGCCTCGTCGATGCAGAAGTGGGTGAGCCCGCCCGAGCCGATCAGGGCCACGCGCTTGTCGGAGTCCCAGGCGTGGATCGCCCTGGCCAGGGCCCGTCCGAAGGCGATCGAGCGCGCCACGGTCGGCTGGTTGGGCGGATAGAAGGTGTTCTGGACGATCGGCACGGTCGGCGGGACGCGGTCGCCCAGCAGCCGGTGGTAGATGAAGCCGAAGGCGTGCGGGATCGAGGTCCAGCCCCCCCGGTGTGGCGGCAGCTTCTGCATCGAGGCGAGGTCGAAGCCCTCGCCCTGCACCGACTGGATGATGTGCAATCCGAGCTCGGGGCAGCCGGGGTATTCGGTCGGCTCGTCCGGAGCATGGGCGCGCATGGCGATGCGGATGCCTTCGGGCCAGCGGGCGGCGTATTCGGCCGGCGGCAAGCTGTTGGGGACCTTATCCCCCCAATAGACGGCGAAGGTGGGGACCAGCCCGTCGGCGAACATCTCCATCTGGTCGTTGCCCACCACCACGACGACATCCGGCGCCGTCTCGTGGAACACCGCGCCGAGCGCCGCGATGGCCTTCTGGCAACGCTCGAAGCGCTCGTGGGTGACCTCGTCCGTCAGCTGGGCGGCGAAGTTCTCGCCGGCCCGCTGCGTCTCCAGCTCGTCATAGGTCCAGACCCGGCCGCGGAAGGGGTGGGTGTTCTTGCGGTCGTCGGCGGCGCGCAGATGCCAGTTCTCCGGCGGCGTGGTCAGCATCGGCCCGTGCGAGGTCCCGATGCCCAGGACGATCTCGGCCATGATCAACCGGTCCCAACTGAACCCTCTCCCCCTGCGGGAGAGGGTGGCGGGCGGAGGCCCGCCGGGTGAGGGGTCGCGCCGGCCCCCCCGGATAGACCTTTCGACCCCTTGTGTGTTGGGAATCGGCCAAAGTGGCGATTGCCGCCGGTCGGGTCATGACCCGACCGGCGGCGGCGACCGCGAGCCCGTGACCCCAGGGGCCAGCAAGCCGTGGATGAGCCGGGGCCGCGGTCGTCGTCT
>DATCFQ010000094.1:0-2385 GCA_036509495.1 Caulobacteraceae bacterium | reverse complement strand
GCGAACGCCGCGGCCGGGCTGTCGGGGCCGAACGAGCGCGCCTGGTCGAGATAGAGGAGCATCGCCGGATGGCTCGAGGAGGCGATGAGGAGGTCGGCGAAGGGGCCGAAGACATGCGGCCGGATCGCTTCGGCCTCGAAGGGTCCGACCAGGGTCGCGGTCGCGATCTTGCTCGCCGAGACCGTGAAATGGTTGGCCCAGAACAGGGCCCACCGCTCGCGGAAGCCGGCCTCGGTGGTCGCCCCGAGCCGGACGCGGGCCAGGAAATCGGCCCCGGTGTCCCCGCGCAGAAGCTGGCCGACCATCTTCACCGGATCGGACTTGGGATCGCCGTCCCGTCGCGCGGCCTTGCGCGCGGCGCGGTAATCGGCGAACTCGCCGAACCGCTGGGCCGAGCCGGGGCCGCCGGGATCCGCCAGGTCGGCGCCGCTGGCGCGAATTTGCGCCATCAGGAATCCGCGCGGATCGCCGGACGCAGCGGCGATCTCACCTGGGCGCGCGCCCAGGCCGAAGCGGGTGACGGCGATCGCCGCCCCCAGGGTGTTGTCCATGGCCAAACCGACGCCTCCGTAATGGCCGGATAGTCCGTTCCCTCGCGTCGTGGAGCGGGGATCTCAGCAAACCACGGCGAATTTACGCCGCAACGAAGACCAGTCAGTGAAGGTCCAGGCCCTCGAGGCGGCCATCGGCGCGCCACGCCGCCAACTTCTCGAAGAAGCGCAGTGGGCCGGCGCCGTACATGTCGGAGAAGAAGCCGTTCCGGTTACCGGCCGCGCCCTCGCTGTTATAATATCCGGGCGTGCATTCCATGTAGAACCGCAGGCCCATGCGAGCCAGTCCGCGGACCTCCTGGACATAGGCCTCCTCGGCCTCGGTGGTCGGCTCGAGGGTGGTGCGACCACGGGCCGCGGCCTCGCTCACCATGTAGGCGACATGGTTCGCCTGCTCGTTCAGCGCCTGGGGGACGCTGATCGTGATCGCCGTCTGGGTGAAGCCCAGGAAGAAGCAGTTGGGAAAACCGTGCGCGGTGAGCCCGTGCAGGGTCCGCAAGCCGCCCGACCAATGCTCCGAAAGGGTCCGCCCGCCGCGCCCGACGATCTCGTAACCCGCGCGCCGCGTGTAGGCGGTCCCGACCTCGAACCCGGTCGCGAAGATCAGGCAGTCGACTTCGTACTCGCGCCCGTTCGCCACCACGGCCCCGCGCGTCAGGCGTTCGACGCCCCTGCCGTGGGTGTCGACCAGGGTGACGTTGGGCCGGTTGTAGGTCGCCAGGTATTCGTCATGGAAGCACGGCCGTTTGCAGAACTGCCGATACCAGGGCTTCAGCGCCGCGGCCGTGACCGGATCCTCGACGATCGTATCGACGCGCGCGCGGACCTGATTCATCTTGCGGTAGTCGGCGAGCACCATCACCTCGGCCCGCTCTTCGCTGGTGAGCCGACGGCCGAGCGTTCGCGCCGCGGCCTTGGCGGCCGTCCCGGTCAGGTTGCGGAAAATGTCGGTCCATCCGTCATGGACGAGGTCCTCGTCCTGGTCGCCGCCGGCGACGAGGATGTTGAAGTTGTCCATGCGCCGCTTCTGCCAGCCGGGTTCCAGTCCGGCCGCCCAGTCGGCGTCGGTCTCGCAGTTGGCGCGCACGTCCACCGAGGAAGGGGTGCGCTGGAAGACGAAGAGTTCCTTCGCCCACTCGCCCAGGTGGGGGATGCATTGGACGGCCGTCGCCCCGGTGCCGATGATTCCGACGCGTTTGTCGCGCAGCCCGGTGAGGCCGCCGTGACTGTCGCCACCAGTGTAGCCGTAGTCCCAGCGGCTGGTGTGGAAGGTGTGGCCCTCGAAGGTGTCGATACCGGGGATGCCGGGCAGTTTCGGCCGGCTCAGCGGGCCATTGGCCATGGCGACGTACCGCGCCTTGAACTTATCGCCGCGGTGGGTGCCGACGATCCAGGCGAGGGATCGCTCATCCCAGCGAAGTTCGGTAATCGCCGTCTGGAGGAGGGCGTCGTCGTAGAGCCGGTAGTGGCGCGCGATGCTGCGGCTATGTTCGAGGATCTCGGGGGCGAACGAATACTTGTGCCGCGGCATGTAGCCGAGCTCTTCGAGCAGGGGCAGGTAGCAGTACGATTCGACATCGCACATCGCGCCCGGATAGCGGTTCCAGTACCAGGTTCCCCCGAAATCGCCGGCCGCCTCGACGACCCTTATGCTCTCCACGCCCGCTTCGCGCAGCCGCGCGCCCATCAGGAGGCCGCCGAAGCCGCCGCCGATGATCGCGACCTCGACCTGGTCGAACACCGGAGCGCGCGTGAAGCCCGGCTCGACATAGGGGTCGTCGACATAGTGGGAGAACTCGGCCTTGACCTCGACGTACTGGCCGATGCCGTCGCC
>DATCFQ010000093.1:0-2673 GCA_036509495.1 Caulobacteraceae bacterium | reverse complement strand
CCTCAACGGCGATGGGGGTGTCGCCGCCTGCCATTTCCGCGATCCGTCCTGGTTCCAATGGCCGCTGGTCGAAGCGGCGATCGAGGGCAACATCCTGGCGGACTTCCCTCTCTGCAATAAGTCCTTCAACTGCGCTTATTCCGGACACGACGGTTAGCCCATGGCGACTTTGTTCTTTGACGGACTGCTGCACAGCCCCCTGACGGAGACCGGCCCCCTGGCCGATCCCTCGGCCAGCGCGGAATTGGCCACCTTGGCTGAGCGGCTCGGCCGCGCGTCACGCCGTCGCCTGGGCCGGAGCCTGTCGATCCGTCAAATCGACGCCGGCTCGTGCAATGCCTGTGAGCTCGAGATCAACGCCCTGAGCAACAGCTACTACGACCTCGAGCGCTTCGGTCTGCGCTTCGTCGCCTCACCGCGGCACGCGGACGTCCTTCTGGTGACGGGTCCGGTTACGCGCAACATGCAAGAGGCTCTGGAGCGAACCTACCAGGCGACGCCGAGCCCGAAATGGGTGGTGGCGGCCGGCGACTGCGCAGGCGGGTGTGGGGTGTTTTCCGACAGCTATGCCTGTGTCGGCAGTGTCGCGAAGGTGATCCCCGTCGACATCCACATCGCAGGCTGCCCGCCGACGCCTGTGCAGTTGCTCTCCGGCCTATTGAGCCTCTTGGACCTGAATGGACGTAAGCCCAGGCGCAGCGTCCCGGCGGCATCGGCCGCGCACGACCACCATCGCCTTGAGGAATGACGGACTTTCCCGGCCACTTGCCCGCATGAAAAAGGCCACCCCAAAGGCAAAATCTGATGGCGAACGAAGCGGCTCATTTTTCTGGTGGGAAGAGGACACGCTCGTCGTCAATATCCTGGGCAAGCCCAGCGCCCGCAACGACGCCGTCGGGAAACCCAAGGGCCATCAACTCAAGGTCAGCGTGACCGCTGCCCCAAAACTGGGGCGGGCGACCGATCATATGGTGCTGTTTCTAGCCGATGAATTCGGTGTTTCCCCGGCAGCGATCACCGTCGTCTATGGGCGCCAGAACGTGAACAAGCAGCTCAGGATCCAGGCGCCGACGAAACTGCCCGCCATCTTCCAGCAGCGGTCCCTCCTGTAGCGACAAAGCGTTTGCGGCCCGTCACGGGTCACGAGCAACCCAAAACGCCGCAGCGACGCAAGCCAATCCATGAGCCGTGGTCACCAGGAGGGGGATGCGCAAGAGATGCCAAGGCTGAAGGGAGACGCAATGGGCGGCGCTGTCAAAAAGGTCGTTTTGCAGGAGCAGCCACCAGAGCACCGCGATAGCGCCGCAGAGAACCGTCCCGTATCCGGCGTCGGCGCGCAGTGGAATCGCATCCCCCTTCAGACCGAGCCGGCCGAGCGCGCCGTAGAGCTGACGTGACCAGTCCGCCCAATACCGCCGTGATGCCGCGATCAACGCAGCGGCCACGATGAGATTGATCACGATGATATGGATATCAAAGGCCCAGGCGCGGGCGATGAATGGGCTCACCTTCACGCCACCGCAGCCGGCGCTGCCGGCGAGGAAATAGGCCGGCGCGAAAAGGGTTCGGCCGATCTCAACCCACTTTCGAACTGCAGTTCCGAGCAGACCATCGGGGTTCGCCAGCGCGTAGATGACGATGCCGCTGTAGGTCAGGTTGAACACCGCGCCCAACACCACGACATCGCCTGCGGTCGGCGACCATCCAGGCGGCGGTCCCCACTGACCGTCATCTTGGGCCGTTGGCCGGACGGGCATCTCCCCTCCCTTTCGCGGGTCCCCAGGCGACGTCGAGCCGCTCGCGTGGCGTCGTGTCTCAACCCCAGCAGATCAACAGAAGGCCTCTCAGGCGATGGCCTTAGCCTGTATCTTGATGGTTTGCACATCAAGGCCTACAGTCTGTGCATGATGGTTTTCCGCGTGATTGGCGCGGTGATCGTTGTAAAGTGGGCGGCGTCAGTGGTGACCCGCTTCACCGCCTTTGTGCGCCGCAGGGCCTCGAAGCTCGACGGGAGGGAACCGTCCAAGAGCATCACGCGCATTCGGCGGTGACGACCATGAGGGTAAAGCCGATGCTCACCCGCGACTTGAGTTCTACAACCCTGGTGAGGATCCTGGTGCGCGCCACTGTCGCCGGCGCGCTCATGGCCGCAGTGGGAGTGGTGCTCTACAAGATATTCGGGTTGACCGCTTTGGCCGCCGTGCTTTTTGCGATTTCGTGCGGCGTCGTCAGAGCGGCCTGGCCGCGCAAATGAGTTCACAATCGGCCCGGCTTCAACGCCTGCCGGTGGCCTGACTCGGGTCCGTGTCGGAATCGGGCTATCTTCCTATTGAAGGCATCTGGCGAGGCCCCCCGTGACTGACGCGTCTGATCTTCTGCCCAGCGGCTTCACGCCGGTCGAAGAGGCCATGTTCGAGAAAGCCCAGTGTCGCGATTGCGGCGCCAAGATCTTCGAAGATGTACGACAGTGGGCGCACGAACACGTTCGGGCGACAGGTCATGCTGTGCATCTCTATTTCGGCTATGATGTCCGCGACGAGCATTGGGAAAGTCGGCTGTCCTACGAGCGGGTTGCCGAGATCGAGCAGCTTCGTGGCGCTGCGAACCGCCCGGGATGATCTTCGATTTCCGATAAAACGTCGGCTATTGGCGGCTGGGCCTCGCGGCGAGCAG
>DATCFQ010000092.1:0-2174 GCA_036509495.1 Caulobacteraceae bacterium | reverse complement strand
CCTGACCCTGACCTCCATGGCCATCGGCTGGCCGATCGCGGCGACCGTCTCGGCGCGGGTCTTCCTGCCGTGGTGGGGCCTGCGCACGACGTTCCGGGCCGGGGCCGCGCTGATCGTGGCCGGGGGCCTGGCCTTCCCGTTCCTGGGGGACGGCGAGAGCGGCCTCTGGCTTTCCTCAGGCGGGGCCTTCCTGATGGGGTCCGGCATGGGGATGATGAGCTACACCGCCGTCCTCTTGCTGCAGGCCTCGGTGGAGTGGAACCGGCGCGGCGCCGCCACCGCCTCCAACGTCTTCGCCCGCCTGCTCGGCAACACCCTGGGTGCGGCGGTGATGGGGGCGATCCTCAACCTCGGCCTGCACCTTTCCGGCGCCAACGTCAGCTCCGACCAGGTCCGCGCCCTGATGGACCGCGTCTCGGGCGCGCCGGTGAGGGGGGTCGACGCCAGCCTCAAGGCGGGCCTGGCCACCTCGCTGCACTGGGTGTTCGTCGCCATGTTCGTCCTGGCGGTCGCCACGATGATCGCCGCCTGGGTGATGCCCCAGCCCGACGTGGCCGAGCCGTTCCGGCGACGGCGAGCGGTGCAGCCGAGCGCGGCGGAGTAGGTCGCTACGACTTGGCCCGTTCGGCGACCAGCATCGAATCCAGGATCTGCTCGGAGATCTCCTTCACCGCGCCGGGGCTGTGGGAGAGGAACAGGGTGTTGGTCTTGTCGGACTCGCCGATGGATTTCAGCGTGTCGAAATACTGGGTGACCAGGACGAGCTGCATCACCTCCGAGGCCGAAGTGCCGCCGACCGCCTTCTGGAACGATTCGATCGAGCCTTGCAGTCCCTCGATGATCGCCTTGCGCTGATTGGCGATGCCCTGACCCTGCAGAGCCTTGCTCTCCGCCTCCGCCTCGGCCTTCTTGACCACCAGGATCTTCTCGGCCTCGCCGCGGGCGTTGGCGGCGACCTGTTCGCGCTGGGCGGCGTTGATGTCGTTCATCGCCGACTTCACCTTGTCGTCGGGGACGATGTCGGTGACCAGCACATTGACGATCTCGTAGCCGAAGCCGGCCATGTCGACGTCCAGCTCCTTCTTCACCGCCGCGGCGATGCCCGACTGGCTGGCGAACACCTCGTCCAGGGTCATGCCGGGCACATGGCCCAGGATCACCTGCTCGACGTAGGACTGGATCTGGGCGGCGGGGTCGGAGAGCTTGTAGAAGGCGTCATAGACCGCCTCGGGCCGCACCCGGTTCTGCACCGAGATGGGGATGGTGACGAAGACGTTGTCCTTGGTCTTGGTCTCCATGGTCAGGGTGATCTGGTTCACGCGCAGGCTGACCTTGCCCGCCACCCCGTCGATGAAGGGGACCTTCCAGCTGAGCCCCGCCTGGGAGATGCGCAGGAACTTGCCGAAGCGCACCACCACCGCGACTTCGGCGGTCTTCACCGTGAAGAAGCTGCCGAACAGGGTGGAAAGCACGAAGACCGCCAGGACGGCGAACAGGCCCAAGGACAGCAAGCCCATCACATTTCACCCCTGATCGAGCCGGAACCGCTCGCGCCGCCACTGTAGCGTGGAACTAAGCCACCTTCACCCGCGCCGCGCTCTCGGGCAGGTCGCTCCCGAAGGCGCGCTGGTAGAACTCCGCCACGGTGGGGCGTTCGAGTTCGTCGCACTTGTTCAGGAAGGTCAGGCGGAAGGCCATGGCCAGGTCGCCGTCGAAGATCTCGGCGTTCTGGGCCCAGGTGATCACTGTCCGCGGGCTCATGACGGTGGAGATGTCGCCGTTCATGAAGGCGTTGCGGGTCATGTCGGCGACGCGGACCATGGCGGCGATCTGGCGCTTGCCCTCTGCCGTTTTGGCGTACTCGGGCGCCTTGGAGAGCACGATCTCTTGCTCGACGTCGTGGGCCAGGTAGTTGAGCGTGGTTACCACCGACCAACGGTCCATCTGGCCCTGATTGATCTGTTGGGTGCCGTGATAGAGGCCCGAGGTGTCGCCGAGGCCAATGGTGTTGGTGGTCGAGAACAGCCGGAAATGCGGATGCGGCTTGATCACCCGGTTCTGGTCGAGCAGGGTCAGGCGGCCCTGCGCTTCCAGCACGCGCTGGATCACGAACATCACGTCCGGACGGCCGGCGTCGTATTCGTCGAACACCAGGGCGATGGGGCGCTGGATGG
>DATCFQ010000091.1:0-3629 GCA_036509495.1 Caulobacteraceae bacterium | reverse complement strand
CGGCTATGACGAGGGCTATATGCGCGACGGGCCGGTGGTGGCCTTCGAACCGGAGAGGGGCCGGCATTGCGGCCTGTTCGGATGTCCGCGCCATCGCGGCCCGGGCGGCCCGCCTCGCGGCGGTCCCGGCGGCCCACCCCGCGGCGGATTCGGCGGCGGATTCGGCGGACCGGGGCGCCCTTAGGGCTGGTTGAGTCTGGTTGGCTGCCGTCTGCCCATTTCTTCCCGCTCATCCCGGCGAAGGCCGGGACCCAGGCTTTTGCGACCACGAAGGACACGAAGTTCACGAAGGCCTTCGTGTCCTTCGTGAACTTCGTGGTTCCTCTTTCGACTCAGCGCCGACCCGTCCTGGGCCCCGGCCGGAGTTCATCCTCGGGCCGGCCTCCGGCCGGGCCCGGGGGCCGGGGTGAGCGGGAAAAATGGGCGGGCCTGGTCCAACCAGATATCAACCCGCCCCCAGTCCCTATTCCCTGGGCATGTCCGCCAGCCGCGCGCGCTTGGGCGTGTAGGGCTCCAGGTCCGGCTTGCGCTCGAGGAAGGCCTCGGCGAACTGGTCTGGGTGGGCGAGATCCAGCCCGTGAAGGTCGGTCAATCGGTAGAGCCACCATTCCGATTCCAGCAGCGCCTCGACCACCTCGTCGGAGAAGCGGCGGCGCACCAGCCGGGCCGGATTGCCGGCGACGATCTCGTAGGGCCCCACGCTGCGGGTCACCACGCTGTTGGCGCCCACCACGGCCCCGGTGGCGATGGTGACGCCGGGCAGGATGGACGAGTGGGCCCCGATCCATACGTCGTGTTCGAGCACCGGATGGGCCCGTTGGCGGCCCTTTACGGCAAGCGGCGCCTCGCCTCCATGCTCGTTCACGAACAGCTCGACGAAGGGAAACCGCCGCTGGTGGGCGAAGGGCGAGGTCGAGACCAGCTCCATCGGATGGTGCGCAAAAACCGCGTCGACGTCGTGGGCGATGGAGCAGTATCGGCCCATCGTCAGCTTGGGAGACAGCCTGGTATGGCTGTAGGACATGAAGCCCATCCGGCAGATTCCGCGCCCGGCGAGCACCCCGACATAGGGTTCGACCTCGGTGTCTTCGAGGAAATCCAGGCCATCGCCCACCGCCAGACTCCGCACCCCGCGGGCGTCGAAGAAGATCCGATGATCGGCGAGCCATTCGATCGAGGCGGAGGTGAGGGTCGCGTGCATGCGGGAACGCTAGCGCGCGCACCGCCAAGCTTCAACGCTAGCCCCCTCCGGCCGGACCCGTTGCGCCTCCGGCGTGCGCCCGCTATCACCGCGCCTCTCCAGAAATCCGGCGCGGGACAGCAAGGCCATGGCGGCGCAGTACATCTTCCAGATGCAGGGCCTGACCAAGGCCTATCCCGGCAACCGCAAGGTCTTCGAGAACATCTGGCTGAGCTTCTATCCCGACGCCAAGATCGGCGTGGTGGGGATCAACGGCTCGGGCAAATCGACCCTGCTGAAGATCATGGCCGGCCTCGACCGGGACTTCTCGGGCGAGGCCAAGGCCGCCGACGGCGTCAAGCGCGGCTACCTCTCCCAGGAGCCTGAGCTGGATCCCCAGCTGAACGTCTGGGGCAATGTGATCTCCGAGTGCGTTGAGAAGCAGGTGTTCGACCGCTTCAACGAGGCCGCCGCCAAGCTGGGCGAGGACTACACCGACGCCTTGATGGAGGAGATGACCGCCCTCCAGGAAAAGATCGACGCCGGCGACTTCTGGGACATCGACAGCCGCATCGAGATGGCCATGGACGCCCTGCGCTGCCCGCAGGGCGAGCTGCCGGTGGACGGCCTCTCGGGCGGCGAGCGCCGCCGCGTGGCCCTGGCCCGGCTGCTGCTCTCCAAGCCCGACATGCTCCTGCTGGACGAGCCCACCAACCACCTGGACGCAGAGTCGGTGGCCTGGCTGCAGCATCACCTGGAGCAGTTCCCCGGCTGCGTGATCCTGGTCACCCACGACCGCTATTTCCTCGACCAGGTCACCGGCTGGACCCTGGAGCTCGACCGCGGCAAGGGTCTGCCCTACGAGGGCAACTATTCGTCCTGGCTGGAGCAGAAGGCCAAGCGGATGGCCGTGGAAGAGCGCGAGGACGCCGGCCGCCAACGCGCCATCGCCCGCGAGCTGGAGTGGGTGCGCTCCTCGCCCAAGGCCCGCCAGGCCAAGTCCAAGGCCCGCTTCACCGCCTATGAGGAATTGGTCAACAAGGCCACGCGCGAGGCCCAGACCGTCGCCCAGATCCAGATCCCGCCGGGGCCGCGCCTGGGCAATGTGGTGATCGAGGCGGAGAACCTCGAGAAGGCCTATGGCGACAAGCTGTTGTTCAAGGACCTCACCTTCAGGTTGCCGCCCGGCGGCATCGTCGGCGTGATCGGGCCCAACGGCGCGGGCAAGTCGACCCTGTTCCGGCTGATCACCCAACAGGCCGAGGCCGACGGCGGCGAGATCCGCATCGGCGAGACGGTGAAGCTGGGCTTCGTCGACCAGAGCCGCGATACCCTCGATCCCAAGAAGAACGTCTGGGAGGAGATCTCCGGCGGGCTGGACGTGATCGCCGTCGGTGGCCGCGAGATCAATTCCCGCGCCTATGTCTCCAGCTTCAATTTCCGGGGCTCCGACCAGCAGAAGAAGGTCGGCCTGCTCTCAGGCGGCGAGCGCAACCGCGTGCACCTGGCCAAAACCCTGCAGTCGGGCGCCAACGTCCTCCTGCTCGACGAACCCACCAACGACCTGGACGTCGAGACCCTGCAGGCCCTGGAGGCGGCGCTCGAAGACTACCCGGGCTGCGCGGTGGTGATCAGCCACGACCGCTGGTTCCTCAACCGCCTGGCCACCCACATCCTCGCCTTCGAAGGCGACAGCCACGTGGAATGGTTCGAAGGCGACTTCGACAGCTACGAGGAAGACAAGAAGCGCCGCCTGGGCGCGGACAGCATCATCCCGCACCGGATCAAGTTCCAGAAGTTCGGGCGGTAGGGGGCGGGGCCGATGATGCGGTTGCCGCTGCTGACTTGTATGCGAGACTTGGAAAGTCCGCTCTTGACGCGGAAGGGTGAGCGAGTTGGGGGCCGTCACATCGTCCAAATGTATGGGCAACCAGAATCACCCGATGCTTCAGCCTCCCGAGAGGCGCATCGCCAATGGCCCGAGCCGCAGACCCGGACGCCGAGCACGAGTTCGGCGGACCTTGGACGGAACTGAAACTCGGGGCGATTACCGACTACCTGAGCTTCTTTACGGCAGCGCTGAAGTACAAACCGAACGCCACCAAGCCGTTTGAGCTTTGGTATGTCGATGCGTTCGCCGGCAGCGGCGAGCGCGTCGCGAACCAAGCTTCGGGCGGTCTTCTCGACGGTCGCCCGGTCGACGTGGAAAGAGTGTCGCTGCCAGGATCGGTGAAGCGCGCCCTCGCCATTGAGCCCTCGTTCAAGCACTTCGTCTTTATTGAGCAGGACTCCGACCGGCACGCCGCTCTGCAGCGCCTCGCTGCTGCCCATCCGCAGCGTCGGATCGTTTGCCGGGATGGGGAAGCGAACGAAGAGCTGCAGCGCCTCTTCGGCTCGCCGCCCTGGTCATCGCAGTACCGGGGACGCGGGCTGCACCGGGCTGTCGTGT
>DATCFQ010000090.1:0-3067 GCA_036509495.1 Caulobacteraceae bacterium | reverse complement strand
CAAAAATACAACCGCTTCCCCTAGCGCCAGACAACCTTCCGCTTCGCTCGCCATCGCCGTGCTCCACTTCCGAACCAATGGATCACGACAGATTCACCACATCACCCCTTTGTCACGCACTTCTTCACCCGATTGCCCTGGCGTGCCAGCCGATCGGTCTTGCCGACCGGGGCCAAAGGCCTAAGATGGCGCGTTGCACCAGAAGCGAGGACAGCATGGCTAAGGCTTTGTGGCAGGGTCAGGTTTTGGCCGCGAGCGATGCCTTCGAGACGGTCGAGGGCAACATCTACTTTCCGCCCGACGCGGTCGACCGGCGCTTCTTCAAGGACAGCGAGACCACCACGGTCTGCGGCTGGAAAGGCACGGCGCATTACTTCACCCTGGCCGTGAACGGCGCCGAAAACCCCGACGCCGCATGGTATTATCCCGATCCCAAACCCGCGGCGGGCCAGATTCGGAATTACGTCGCCTTCTGGCGCGGCGTGACGGTGGAGCAGTAGCCGCGCCGCGTCCGGGGAGAAAACAGGCGCCGTGGCCCTATAACCTGCCGGGCTCCCCATGGTCGAGGTCGGCATGAGCAGCGGTCGCCACATCCTGATCGTCGATGATGACGACATGCTGCGCCATGCCTTGGCGGAGCAGCTTGAGCTGCACGAGGAATTCGCCGTCACCGAGGCGGCGACGGCAGCCCGGGCGCTCGAGCTGGCGAAGAACCAGCGCTTCGACGCCTTGCTGCTCGATGTCGGCCTGCCGGATATGGATGGCCGCGCGCTGTGCCGGTTGATGCGGCGCGGCGGCCTGCGCTCGCCGGTCCTGATGCTGACTGGGGCCGACAGCGATGCCGATACGATCCTCGGCCTCGACGCCGGCGCCAACGACTATATCGCCAAGCCGTTCCGGCTCGATGTGCTGCTGGCGCGGCTCCGCGCGCAATTGCGCCAGCACGAGGCCTCGGAGGACGCGGTCTTCACCATTGGCCCCTATACCTTCCGGCCCGGCGCCAAGCTCTTGACGGACGATGGCGGAAAAAAGAAGGTTCGGCTGACCGAGAAGGAAACGGCGATCCTGAAATTCCTGTATCGGGCCGGGGCCCGCGCGGTCGGCCGCGACGTCCTGTTGAACGAGGTCTGGGGCTATAATGCCGGGGTCACGACCCACACGCTCGAAACCCACATCTATCGCCTGCGCCAGAAGATTGAGCGCGAGCCCGCCCGGGCGGAAATCCTGGTGACCGAAGCGGGCGGCTACCGTTTGGTGCCTTAGCCACCGGATTTTTCATCATGTTGCTTGTGCTTGGTGGGCGAGGCCGATGGCGGAATATCCGACGACGCCCCTGTTTCGGCACCCATCCGGTTCCGCGATGACGCGATTGCAAAGCGACTTCAAGCCTGTATGATGCGTTTCTTCCCGCGGGGACGCGACTGTACCCTCGGTGTCCTCAGGAGCGCGGGCGTAGCTCAGGGGTAGAGCACAACCTTGCCAAGGTTGGGGTCGAGGGTTCGAATCCCTTCGCCCGCTCCAGAATACAAAAAGAATTCAACTAGATATGACGATGGCCACGGAAGTGGCCTTCGTTGTCTTTGGGCTAGACACCACTCAGACACCACCGTGGACCGAGCGCAGTTAGGCGCTTTTCGTTCCCTTTGGCTGCGGTGCGCACCTGCCGGCCCCATTCCCGGGAGCGCACTGACCAAGCTGCGCTGACTTCTGCTGCCGTCACTCTTCAAGCGAACTTAAGTTTGACGTTTCAATCGGCCTGCCGGGACCAACCTCTCACTGACCCTGAGCAGGTGAATTTGGCCCGCTGCTGGAGGGCAGTTCCAAGCGTACGCTCAGGCCCCCGCCCTTCCGAGCGCCAAGGGTGACGTCCCCCCATGTTCCCAGATGATTGAGCGAGTGACAGAAAGGCCGAGACCGACTCCCCCCGTGTCGGGATCTCGTGAGCTGCCGACCCTGTAGAATGGCTCGAACACCTTCTCCCGCTCGCTGCGCGGGATTCCAGAGCCTTCATCTTCTATGGTGATCACGGCTCGGCCAGCCTCAGGGGCGAGCGTTACGTCGGCCTTGCCGCCATATTTGATGGCATTGTCCACGAGGTTGGAGATCGCCCGCCGCATGGCCGTCGGCCGACAGAATATCGTCACGTCGCGCGGTCCCGAGAAGGTCGCCTTCTCGCCGGCGTCCATGGCATCCTCGCAGATGCCTTCGACCAGGGAGCTCAGATCGACAAGAGATTTAGCCTCCTGCTTCGCGTCGTCCCGCGTGAATGACAGGATCGATTCCACCATGCCATTCATCATGTCGAGCTCGTCGAGCATCTTTTGCTGATCGTCGAGGCCCACAGCCATTTCGATGCGCATGCGCAGCCGCGTCAGCGGTGTCCGAAGATCGTGCGACATGGCCGCCATCATGCGCGTGCGATCTTCGTTGAAGCGGCGGAGCCGTTCTCGCATTCGATTGAAAGCGCCGATGATTCCTTTGATCTCTCGAGGGCCGCGCGGTGGGATCGGCGGATCGTCGCCACTGGCTCCGAGGTGATCAACCGCTGCGGAAAGCTGGGAAAGCGGCTGTACGAGTCGGCGGGCCGCCACCACGGACAACAGTACCACCAACGCCAGGGAGAGGACCAACCAGGCGACGGAACTGGCGACCGAGAACTCGGCGGCCACCGGGTCGGCTGGAGGCGGCGGGTCCAGGTTGCTCACCACGAGAAGCCATTGCCCATTCGCAAGCGCAGCTTCGATCCAGGTGCCATTCTCGACGCGTCCACCGGCCGGCCCAGCTTTCGCGTCCGCGAGCCGGTAGCGATCGGCAACGATCACCGCACGCGGGGCGGTCAAAACCGCTTCAATGCGATGGCGCATCACTTCCGCATCCGGCTCACCGCGATCGCTAAGATTCGGCGCGGGCGTGTCGAGTAAGCGAAGGTTGACTTGCGGGATCTGGGCGGCGGCGAGGACGGTCTGTCTGTCCGCGACCGGCGTTCGGTCGAGGATGTCGAGCAGTGCGGCCACTCTACCCGGAAGCTGCACCAGGAAGCGTTCGTTGAGCTCGGGAAGTTCCTGTC
>DATCFQ010000089.1:0-2836 GCA_036509495.1 Caulobacteraceae bacterium | reverse complement strand
GGAAAGGCGCAGCTGAGGCCGGAAGCGGCGGCGGGGTGGCTCACCTGGGCGCGCGCATCGAGGCGTCTGCGCCCGGGCCTGCGCTCTCCCAGCCGCCGCCGAGGTCCAGGAACAGGTTGATCTGGTCGTCGGCGACCTGGGCCTGGGCCTGGGCATGGGCCGCTTCGGCGTCGGCCAGGGTCCGCTCGGCGTCCAGCAGGTCCAGCGAGCCGGCGTACCCGGCCCGGAACCGCTGCTCGGCGGCCTGCTGGGCCCTGGCGCTCTGGTCGCGGGCGCGACCGAGGTCGGCCAGCCGGTCGAGGTCCTTCGCGTACCGAGTCAGGGCGGTCTCGGTGTCGCGCAAGGCCACCAGCCAGGTTCCATCGAAGCTGGCGAGCGCCGCCTCGGCCGTGGCCCGGGCCTCGCCCAGCCGCGCCTTGGCTGCGGACAGATTGGGGAAGTTCCACTGGATCAGCGGGCCCACGTTCCAGCGGAACGCGGGCTCCTGCCCGAGGCCGTGCGGCGATCCGGCGGTCGAGCCGACCGATCCGCCGAGCGTCACCGAAGGATAGAGGTCGGCCGTCGCCACCCCGACCTGCGCGGTGGCTGCCGCCAGGGTCCGCTCGGCCTGGCGCACGTCCGGCCGACGGCGCAGGAGGACCGCGCCGTCGCCCACCGGGATCGGCGTGGTCAAGCTCGGCGCCGCGGTGCAGGCGGCCGCCTCGGGCGCGAACTGGGCCGGAGGCCGGCCGGTCAGCACGGCGAGGCGGAACAGGGCGCTGCTCCTCGCGGCCTCCAGGCTCGGCACGGTGGCGCGGGTCTGCTCCAGCAAGGCGCCCACACGCGCGGTGTCCAAGGTGGTGTCGCGCCCGGCGTTCAGCAGGCGCACGGTCAGATCGTAGCTGTTCTGCTCCAGCTCCAGGCTGTGGCGCGCGACGGCGAGCTGCTGGTTGGCCGAGCAGGCGTCGGCATAGGCGCGGGCGGTCTCGGCGGCCACGGTGATCCGCGCCAGGTCGTAGGCGGCCTTGACCGAGCCGGCGTCGGCGCGCGCGGCCTCGATCGTGCGGCGCAACTTGCCGAACAGGTCGACCTCGTAGGAGACGTCGAGTCCGACGTCGAAAGTGTCGCCGGTCGCCGGCGGAATCGTCGGTCCCGCCGCCTCGATGCGGCCGCGCTGGACGCTGGCGCTTGTCGTGGTGGTGGGCAGCAGGCTGGCGCGCGCCTCCGCCACCGCGGCCCGCGCCTGCCGCAGGTTCGCGGCGGCGACCCGCAGGTCGGTGTTGGCGGCCAGGGCCTGGCCGACCAGGCGGTCGAGCGCCGGGTCGCGATAGAGCCGCCACCAGTCGCCCGGCGGCGGCTCGGGCGCGAAGACGGCGACCGCGGCGCTCTGGAACGCGCTCTGCGCCGGCGCGGCGGGCAGAGGCGAGCGATAGGTCGGGCCGACTGCGCAGCCGGCCAGGGCGGCGGCCAGGGCGGCGGCCGGGGCCACGCGGATGGGGGCCATCAGACCGCGCTCCCCTCTTCGTCGAGGATCGGATCGTGCGGCGTGCCGCCCTCGGTGGTGGGATAGGGCCGCTCCTTCGGCGGCGGCTTGGGCAGCCGGTCGCCGAGCGCCCGGCAGACCACGTAGAACACCGGCGTGAAGATCAGGCCGAAGAAGGTCACGCCCAGCATGCCGAAGAACACGGCGGTTCCGAGCGCCTGGCGCATCTCGTGGCCGGGGCCTGTGGCGATCACCAGGGGGAGCACCCCGAAGATGAAGGCGAAGGAGGTCATCAGGATCGGGCGAAGGCGCGTGCGCGCTGCCGATACCGCCGCCTCCCAGCTGTTCATGCCCTGCTCCTCGTTCTGCCGTGCGAACTCCACGATCAGGATCGCGTTCTTGGCGGCCAGGGCGACCAGCACCACGAGGCCGACCTGGGTCAGGACGTTGTTGTCCATCCCACGCAGGTTCACGCCCAGGATCGCCGCGAACAGGCACATCGGCACGATCAGGATCACCGCCAGCGGCAGGCTGAAGGCCTCGTACTGGGCCGCCAGCACCAGGAACACGAACACCACGGCCATGCCGAACACGATCGCGCCGGTGTTGCCGGCCAGCTTCTGCTGGTAGGCGATCTCGGTCCATTCGTAGGTCATGCCCGGCGGCAGGATGCGCGCGGCCAGCCGCTCCATGGCCGCCAAGGCCTGGCCGGAGGATTTGCCCGGCGCGGCCTGGCCGCGGATGTCGGCGGTGGGGAACAGGTTGTAGCGGACCACCCGGGTCGGACCGGCGGCGTCGCGCAGGGTCGCCACCGAGCCCAGCGGCACCATGCCGCCCGAGGCCGAGCGCACCTTCAACGCCAGGATGTTGCTGCGATCCTGGGTGAACTCCGGCTCGGCCTGGGCCACGACCTCGTAGGTGCGGCCGAACAGGTTGAAATCGTTCACATAGAGTGAGCCGAGATAGATGTTCAGGGTGTCGTAGATGTCGGACGGCTGCACGCCCAGGAGGTGGGCCTTGTCGCGATCGACGTCGCCGACGATGCGCGGCGCTCCGGTGCTGAACTGGCTGAAGGCGCCGCCGATGTCCGGCTCCTTGCGGGCGGCGGCCACCATGGCGTTGGCGGCGGTCTCCAGCGCCTTGTAGTCGGCGCTCTGGCGATCCTCGATCATCATGTGCCAGCCGCCGCCGTTGCCCATGCCCCGCACGGTCGGCGGGGAGATCACGGTGGTCTGGGCGCCTCCGATCACGGCGAGGCGCTGGTTCAGCACCTGGGTGAGGTCGGCGACGGTCTGGCGGTGGCCCTGCCGGTATCGTTCGTCCGTCAGCTTCATGAACAGGGCGCCGGAGTTGGACTCCTGCGAGGACGAGGCG
>DATCFQ010000088.1:0-2009 GCA_036509495.1 Caulobacteraceae bacterium | reverse complement strand
CGCCGCCAAGGTGAAGGATCGCGAGGCCTCGCAGAGGCTGAAGAACGCCCTGCATGGCGCCGACCGCGCCGCGGCGCTGACCCGCCAACTGCTCGCCTTTGCCCGCCGACAGCCACTGGAGCCCCGGGTTGTGGACCTGGGGCGGCAGGTGCGGGACATGGCCGAGATGCTGCGCCGCACGCTTGGCGAGGGCGTGGAGATCGAGACCGTCATCGCCGGCGGCCTGTGGAACACCCTGGCCGACCCGGCCCAGGTGGAAAGCGCCGTGCTCAACCTGGCGCTCAACGCGCGCGACGCCATGCCGGACGGCGGGCGACTGACCATCGAGATCACCAACGCGGTGCTGGACGAGGCCTATGTGCGCCAGCAGCCGGAGGTCGAGGCCGGACAATATGTGCTGCTGGCGGTCTCCGACACCGGCCACGGCATGTCGAGGGAGACCCTGTCCAAGGTGTTCGAGCCCTTCTTCACCACCAAGGGCGAGGAAAAGGGCACCGGCCTTGGCCTCTCCATGGTCTATGGCTTCGTCCACCAATCCAACGGCCATGTGCAGATCTACAGCGAGCCCGGCCAGGGCACGACGGTGAAGATCTATCTGCCCCGCTCACGGCAATCGGCCGAACCGATAGCACCGATCGATCTGGGCTCGATCGCCGGCCGCAGCGAGGTGATCCTGGTGGTCGAGGACGACGACATGGTCCGCGCCTCCGCCGTCGGCATGCTGCGCGACCTGGGCTATACCTGCCTGCAGGCGTCGGACGGGGCGGCGGCGCTGCAGGTGCTGGAGTCCGGCGCCACGATCGACCTTCTGTTCACCGACGTTGTCATGCCGGGGCCGGTGAAGAGCCGCGACCTGGCCAGGGAAGCCGTGAAGCTGCGACCCGGCCTGCCGGTGCTGTTCACCTCCGGCTATACCGAAAACGCCATCGTGCATCAGGGGCGGCTGGACGAGGGCGTACAGTTGCTCAGCAAGCCCTATGCCCGCGACGACCTGGCCCGCAAAATCCACGCCCAGCTCCGCGCGGCCCAGCCAGTGGTGCTGGTGGTCGAGGACGACGCCATGGTGCGCCTGGCGGCGGTGGACATGGTGGAGACGCTGGGCTTCACCGCCCTGCAGGCCGGCGACGCCGTCGAGGCCCTGGTGATCGTCCGGGGCGAGGCCCGCATCGACGTGCTGTTCACCGACATCGGCCTGCCCGGCATGCGCGGCCCGGAACTGGCCGCCAAGGCGGTCGAGCTGCGCCCGGGCCTGAAGGTGGTGTTCGCCAGCGGGTACAGCGAAAACGAAGAGGCCCGCGCCATCGAAGGCGCCGCCCACCTCGGCAAACCCTATCAGCACGACCAACTGGCGGACGTGCTGGGCAAGGCGGTGGCTTAGTTGAATCCCGAGCCCGCTTTCTCTTTACCGTCATGGCCCGACTTGTTCGGGCCACCTATGAACACCGTCTAGGGTCAGTGTTCATAGGTCCCCCGCATTCCGCGGCTTCGCCGCTCCAGCGGGGGATGACGGTTGAGTTTAGGCCTGCGACAGCTTGGCCAGGCTACACCCCGCCCCAATCGATTCCGGGGCCTAGTGTGTCCGTGCCCACGTTCAGTTCCCGCTGCATGGTCACCACATCGACCCAGCGGCCGGCTTTGAAACCGAGCCCCTTCAGGACGCCCGAGGGTGCGAAGCCGCAGGACCGGTGCACGCCGATGGAGCCGGCGTTGGCGCTGTCGCCGATCATCGCCACCATCTGGCGCAGGCCAAGCGTCTCGGACTCCGCGATGATCCGCAGCAGCAGCGCCTTGCCGATGCCCTGGCCGAGGCGATCGGGGGCGATGTAGACACTGTCCTCGACGGTGTAGCGATAGGCCGCACGGGTGCGGAAGGCCGAGGCGTAGGCGAATCCCGCGACGCCGCCATCGATCTCCGCCACCAGATAGGGCAGGCCAAAACCGGTTACGGACGCGACTCTTCGCTGCATTTCCTCCGATGACGGAGGGATTTCCTCGAAGGTGCCGGAACC
>DATCFQ010000087.1:0-4042 GCA_036509495.1 Caulobacteraceae bacterium | reverse complement strand
TGGGGGCGGTCTGCTCGGCCGCGTTCTGGCTGTCCGCCTGGGCCTGGGCGGTGAAGGCCGAGGCGGAGGCGGTGAGCTGGTCGTAGGCGACCTGCAGCCGGCCGACCGGATCCTCGTGGCCCGGCTTGCCGCCGGCGGGGGAGATCACCGCGGCGATCTCGGCCGGGGCCTTGGCGGCGAGGTCGAAGGCCAGGGTCTCGAACAGGTTCCAGCCGGAGACCAGGGCCAGCACGGCGCCGATCTTGAGGGCCATGCGCGGCGCGTCGGTCAGGCGCGCGCCGCCCTGGGCGAACAGCAGCCGATAGCCGACCAGGGCGACATAGATGGTCAGGACCAGGGTCAGGCCCGACTGGAAGGCCTCGCCGCCGGTCAGGGCGACATAGCCGTGATGGGCGAAGTCGCGGGTGTTGCAGTCGACCGCGCCGATCATGGCGCGCACGGCCCCGGCGCCCGAGGCGATGTTGCAGGCGGCGCTCATGACGCGGTTCCGCCGAGGCGCGGGCGCACGGCCGAGGCGGCCTCGCCCGCCATGAAGGCTTCCAGCCACCCATCGGGGGCGTCGCCGAGCCGGGCGCGCAGGCCATCCAGCCGCCGCACGCTGCGCTCGGTTCCGGCCAGGACCCTGAGTTCGCCGGTCAGGCCGGTCAGATCGAGCCTGGCCACCACGCTGTGGTCGGGATGCTTGACCAGGAAGCAATGGGAGGTGTCGGGCAGGGCGCGGATCAGCTCGAATTCGTGCTCGGTCAGGCCGAAGCCATCGATGTAGTCGCTGGCCTGGGCCTTGGGATTGGGGAAGAAGATCTGGCAGGCCGACTGCTCGATGATCGCCGCCGAGATGCGGCCGTCCAGCGCATCGGACGCATTCTGGGTGCAGAAGCCCACCACGCCATTGCGCTTGCGGATGGTCTTTTCCCAATCCTTGATCCGCCGCACGAAGACGTCGTCGTCGAGCGCCTTCCAGCCCTCGTCCACCACGATGATCGCCGGCGAGCCGTCCAGCCGCTGCTCCAGCCGGTGGAACAGGTACATCATCACCGGCGTGCGGATCTGGGGCGAGTCCAGGAGGCGGGTCATGTCGATGCCCAGGATGCGGGTGTCGATGTCGAGCTGGTCTTCGGCGTTGTCGAACACCCAGGCGTGCTCGCCGCCCTCGCACCAGGCGGCCAGCCGCGCGGCGAGGTCGCCGGCGCTCGGCCGCCGCGCGCCGCGGAACAGCTCGCGCAGATAGCGCAGCCGGCGGTGGCCGGGCGGCTGGGCGAAATTGGCGTCCACCGCGTCGGCGATGATGGCGCGGTCCTCGGCGTCCAGCGGGGCGCCGCCCTCGCGCAGCAGGGTCGCCAGCCACTCGCCCAGGAAGGCGCGGTTCTCGCCGTTGTCGTGGAGGGCCAGGGGATTGAAGCCGGTCGGCTCGCCGGGCGCGATCACGTCGTAGCGGCCGCCGATGGCGCGGATGAAGGGCTCGGCGCCGCGGTCCTTGTCGAAATAGGCCACCCGCGGTTTCAGCCGCTCGGCCTGGGCGATCAGGAAGGTCAGCAGCGCCGTCTTGCCCGAGCCGGACGGCCCGATGACGGTGAAGTTGCCGAGGTCGCCGGAGTGGAAGTTGAAGTGGTAGGGCCCGAAGGCGGTGGTCTCCAAGAGCGTGATCGGCTGGCCCCAGTGCAGGTCTTCGGACTGGCCGACCGGGTGGTTGTGGCAGCTGGCCAGGCTGGCGAAGTTGGCGGCCGAGATCAGCGCCTTGCGGCCGATGTGGTTCAGGCCGCCGGGGAACTGGGCCCAGAAGGCCGGCTCCATATTGACGTCTTCGCGGACGGCGATGGCGCCGGTCTCGCCCAGCGCCGAATGCACCTCGGCCACCGCGACGTCGAGCTCGTCGAGGCTCTGGGCCTTGGCCAGGACGGTCAGGTGGTGCTCGCCATAGGCAGCGCGGCCGGCGCCGACCTCATCCTTGGCGGCGGCCAGTTCGCCCCTGAGGCTCAGCGCCTCATCCCTGGCGGCGCGCAGCCGGCGCAGGGCCAGGCCCATCATGTCCAGCGAGGTCTGGCGGTCGACGAAGGCGAAGCTCTCGGTCAGCACCAGCTCGAAGGGCAGGCGCAGCACCCCGTCCAGCATCCCCGGCCGCGATCTGGCCGGATAGTCCTTCATCGAGACGATGGCCCCGAAGCTGGGCGGCCCGCCGGCCATGGAGCCGAACTCGATGGTGTCCAGGCCGAAGGCCAGCCGCCGCTGGGCCAGGGCCTGGCCGAGGTCGCCGGAGGGCGCCAGCACGGGCCTGGGCTCGCCATTGACCAGCAGGGCGAGGAATTCGGCGATCTCCGAGCGGGTCCCGAAGCGCCCCTCGGTCAGGCCCAGCACCTTGGGGCCATAGGGCGCCAGGGCCGAGACGAAGGTCTCGCGGGTGGCGTGCAGCTGGCGCAGCTCCCGCTCGGTCGAGCCGCGGCGGTCGATGCGGCGGCCGAACAGGCCCTCGATGAACCCGGCGGTCCCCTGCAGCGGCCGGCTGACCAGGGTGAGGTAGAGCTCGTTGACATAGAGCCGGCGTGTGGCCAGCCGCGCCTGCCAGGCGGCGTCGAGCCCGGCGCAGAACGGATCGTCGGGCGCCGCCGTCTCGGCCGCGGCGACCTGCCGGCGGACCACGTGGTGGTAGAGCGCCAGGCGCGAGGAGGCCGCCCCGCGCAGCAGGGTCTCGCGCACCGCCTTGCGGTAGCTCAGCTCCTCGTCGCCGGCGGTCTCGGCGGCGAAGCCTTCCAGCTTCAGCACCTGGATCAGCTGGCCGTCGCGGGTCGCGATGGTCTGGGGGTCCAGGTGCCCGGCATAGGGCAGCTTGTCCCCGATCGCCGCCTCGCGGGGGGCCAGCACCTTGGCGGCGCGGGTGGTGAGGAAGGAGGGGATCACGGCCGGTAGACGTTGGCGCGCCAGAACCAGAAATTGCGCACCCTCGGGCAGCTGCGCAGCCGCGTGATCATCAGGTCGAAGAAGCGCGGCTCGCGCACGCAACCGACATAGCCGATCAGGTGCACCACCAGGGCGAAGGGGAAGGCCCAGAACGAGCGGGTGATCAGGAAGGCCTCCAGCGTCGCGATCAGGTTGAACACCGCGTAGCTGTAGGTGACCCCGCCGATCATCTGCGGCCGGGTGAGGGCGCCAAAGATCGGATCGGACTGGAGCTCGGCCATGGCGTCAGCGCACGCCGCCCGCCACCGAGCGGATGCCGGCGACGATGGCCGCGGCGCCGAAGATGATGAAGCAGCCCACCACCACGGTCAGGCCGCGCCGCCACTCGATCCGGCCGGTCAGCATCAAAAAACCGACGACGGCGACGGCGATCACCGCGGCGGTGGTGGCCAGGTTGCCGAGCAGGGTGCCCTGGATCCACTCCAGCGCCGCGTTGATCGGCTCCGAGCCGGCGGGGCTCGAGGTCGCCTGGGCCAGGGCCGGAGCAGCGGCCAGCAGGGGGATGGCGGCGAGGGCGGCGAGCGATCTCATGGATGTGTCGATCTGCTTTGAGGCTCCGTCTGCGACAGGCGATCCAGCACCGCCGCCACATAGGCCCGGGTTTCAGGGTAGGGCGGCACGCCGCCCCAGCGCCGCACCGCGCCGGGACCGGCGTTGTAGGCCGCCAGGGTCAGCACGATGTCGCCGTCGAATTGGCGCAGCAGCTGGGCGAGATAGGCCGCGCCGCCGTCGAGATTGCCGCGCAGGTCGTCCGCGTCGACCCCCAGTCGCGCCGCCGTGCCGGGCCTCAGCTGCATCACCCCGCGCGCGCCCTTGGACGAGACCGCGGCCTGGTTCATCCGCGACTCCTGCCAGGCCACCGCCGCGATCAGCCGCGTGCTGAGCTGGCTTTGATTGGAGGCGTCCTGGATCAGCCGGGGCAGGCCGGCCGGCATGGCGGCGTGAGGCGCCGCGGCCGGCGGCGCGATCGGCCGGGCGACTCCGTCCACCGTCTGCACCGGACCGGCATAGGCCGTCGTCGAACCGTCGGGCTGGACCTCGATCACCTGGGCCAGGGCGTGGCGGGAAAACATCGTCAGGATACAGCCGG
>DATCFQ010000086.1:0-2611 GCA_036509495.1 Caulobacteraceae bacterium | reverse complement strand
GGAAAGGCGGGCGAGGCCGAGCGGGTGGCGATCGCCGGCGACGAGGTGGCGATCAGCGGCGACGCCGTCACCAGCCTCGCCCTGGTGGCGCATGAACTGGCCACCAACGCGGCCAAATATGGCGCCTTTTCCACCCGGCGGGGGCGCGTTCACATTTCCTGGACGGTCAGGAAAGGCGCCCTTGCCCTGATCTGGGAGGAACGGGGCGGACCGCCGGTGGAAAGAGCCCCCGAACGCGAAGGATTCGGCAGCCTGCTGGCCCGCCGCAGCGTTCAGGGCCAGCTCGATGGCAAACTGGCGTTCGACTGGACCGCGAAAGGCCTGATCGTTCGTCTTTCCGCCCCGATGGAACGCTTGACCTCATGACGCGTTCGACGCTCGCTGGCCCTCTAGCTCCGCGGCGGGACTCTACATTGTTGAACCAAGCGTGCGTTCTCATCGCCGAGGATGAACCCTTCATCGCCCTGGATCTCGCTCTTGCGATCGAGGACGCCGGCGGGCGGGTCGTCGGGCCAGCCGCGAGCTGCAAGGAAGCCCTGGCCCTGCTCGATGCGACACCCGTCGCCGGCGCGATCCTGGACGTGACCTTGGCCGACAAGGACGTGACGTGTATCGCCGAGCGACTCATCGCCCATGGCGTGCCGCTGGTCCTGCAGACCGGCGTCGGTCTGCCGCCGGAGATGGCGGCGCGCTTTCCGAACTTGATCGTGAAGATAAAGCCGTGCGGTTCGGCCGAGCTGGTCGAACAACTCGCCGCCCTGATCGACGATCGACGCTAGCCGGCGCGACTTGGATTCGGAGCGCGGGCGTCCCGCCCGCACTTTTTCCTCCGGCACAACGGCCTCGCTGACCGACAAGACCGCAATGACGCCCTTGCCATTCACGCCAAGGGCGGGCTGGAAGCCCATAGGCGCTAAGATAGGGGATTCCGCCGGCGAGTGGTCTGTGATTCAAGCTGTGGATGGAGACTGATTCGGAATTTTCGTTCGACGGCAGTTGGCCCGCTGTGGAAGCGCTTCTGGGTGGGGCTGGTGAAATTGATGCTCTGGCGCGAGCGACCGGGGCGCTGAAGCGGCCGCGGGAGGTTCGTGACGGATCGCAGCTTCTTCGTCTTGCGCTGGGTTATGCTGCGACGGGCCGCTCGCTGCGCACGACGGCGGCGTGGAGCGGGCCTGGGCTGGGCGTCAATCTGAGCGATGTGGCGCTGCTGGGGCGGTTGCGGGAGGCGGGCGATTTTCTGGCGGCGTTGACCACCAGGCTGCTGACCCGCCTGGCCGAAGTGGCGGCGCCTTCGGAGACCTGGCATGGGCCGCCTATCCGGCTTGTCGATGGTAGCATCTTCGCGGGGCCGCGCGGCAAGGGACAACACCGGCTGCACGCCACCTACGATCCGGCCCGCCAGATGTTCACCGCCTTCGATCTGACCAGCCTCAAGCAGGGCGAGAGCCTGGCGCGCGGTGGGATCGAGCCAGGCGCCATAACCCTGGGCGACCGCAACTACGCCAAGACCGGGTCATTGCGCCAAGCCGATCGGGCCGGCGCCTTCTATGTCTTGCGCACCGGCATGCGGTCGATGCGGATGATCGACCCGGCCACCGGCGGGCGCCTGACCGGCGAGGCCGTCCTGGCCGCCCTGGGCGAGGGCTCGGGAGCCGAGATCGCGGTGGAGATGATCGAGGCCAAGGCCGGCAAGACGGACGACGTGACGC
The DNA here is from genome assembly GCA_036509495.1 of Caulobacteraceae bacterium. Lineage (GTDB taxonomy): Bacteria > Pseudomonadota > Alphaproteobacteria > Caulobacterales > Caulobacteraceae > JANWHQ01. The sequence goes on along the minus strand of DATCFQ010000086.1, from coordinate 902 downwards.
CGGTCAAGGCTCGGCTGGTCATCCTGCGCGCCGGCGAGGCCGCCACCGCGCGCGAGAAGGCCCGCATCGAGCGCTCGCGCACCAAGCACAAGGCGACGCCGACCAAGGAGACACTGGCCCTGGCCGGCGTGGTCATGCTGGTCACCAACCTGCCGCCCACACCGTGGCCGATCACCCGCCTGGCGCCGCTCTACCGCCTGCGCTGGCAGATCGAACTGGCCTTCAAGACCCTCAAGTCCACCTTCGCCATGCGCGACACCCCGGCCAAGGACCCAAGGCTGGCTCGAACATGGATCCTGGCCAATCTCGCCGCCGCCCTGCTCACCGAACTTCTCCTCAGCGCCATCGAGCGCGCCATCCCCCCCTCGGCCGACGAAACATCCAGCCCATGACCGGCCAGCGCCAAAACACCGCCTGCGCGTCATCTGCCGAGCCGTCATCCTCGAAAGCCTGCTCGGAAGCCTGCAAGCCTTCGTCCTCCACGCTCTCCACGCCGGAATCCCCAACGCCCTCTACGAACGACCGCGAAACCGAAATAACTTCATCAACACCTTCGCCACTGCCCTATCTTAGCGCCTATGGGCGAGACGCCCGCGCTCCGAATCGGCTAGGCGTTGACCATGTTCTGCTCGATGGCCGCCGCCCGCATGGCCTTCTGCAGCTTCTCGAAGGCCCGCACTTCGATCTGCCGCACCCGCTCGCGGCTGACGCCGTACTGGGTGGCCAGTTCCTCCAGGGTGGTGGGGTCGTCCTTCAGCCGCCGTTCCGTCAGGATGTGACGCTCGCGCTCGCTCAACGCCTCCATGGCGTGCTCGAGCAGCTCCATCCGCACGGTGCGCTCCTCTTTCTCGGCCACGGCGGTTTCCTGGCTGATGGTCTGGTCGTCGACCAGCCAGTCCTGC
>DATCFQ010000085.1:0-3907 GCA_036509495.1 Caulobacteraceae bacterium | reverse complement strand
TTCGCCGGCGCTCTCCTCGCAGCGGTTCATGGCGTCGGTCACCAGCAAGCGGTGGGAGGTCAGTTCCACGGTCTTCTTGCCGTGGTTCTCGATCTCGACCGTGTAGATCCAGAGGTACTCGCCCTCGTCCGGATCGGACTGCTCGGCGGCGAACGCCGCCACCACCCGCACCAGTATGTCCTGGGTGCGGGTCTGGTAGACGGGCGAATCCCGTGAGGCGGAGCGGCGGGGGATGCGTCTCACAGAGCCTGCCTCAGGCTTTGTCCAGCGTCCGCGACAGGTCCCGTTCGAGGTCCTCGGGCGCTTCCAGGCCGACCGAGAGCCGCACCCAGCCCTCCGTCAGCCCCAGCTCCTGCCGTTCCTCCTCGGTCAACGCCCGGTGCGTGGTGGTCGAAGGATGGGTGATCAGCGACTTGGCGTCGGCGAGATTGTTGGAGATGTCGACGATCTCCAGAGCGTTCAGCACATTGAACGCCGCCGCCTTGGTCCCCAGGTCGATCGCCACCACCGTTCCGCCGCCGCTCATCTGCCGCTTGGCCAGCTCGTACTGCGGGAAGCTTGGATGATGCGGGTAATAGAAGCGCTTCACCTTGGGATGGCTGTCGAACAGCGCGCAGAGCCCCACGGCCGTCTCGGCCTGGCGCCGGACGCGCAGGTCGAGGGTCTCCAGCCCCTTCAGCATCACCCAGGCGTTGAACGCCGACAGGGTGGGGCCGGTGTGGCGGATGACGTCGCGGTAGGACTCGTCGAGCAGTTGCGCGGCGCCCAGCACCGCTCCCCCCAGCACCCGGCCCTGGCCGTCGATGTGTTTGGTGGCCGAATAGACCACCACGTCGGCGCCCAGTTGCAGCGGTTTTTGCAGGATCGGCGAGGCGAAGACGTTGTCGACCACCACCTTGGCGCCGGCCGCGTGGGCGATGTCGGCGACGGCCTCCAGGTCCACCAGCTCCATCAAGGGATTGGCCGGGCTTTCCAGGAACACCGCCTTGGTGTTCGGCCGCATGGCCGCGCGCCAGGCCTCGACGTCGCGGCCGTCGACGATGGTGGTCTCGACCCCGAACCGCGGCAGCCATTGCGAGACGATCCAGCGGCAGGAGCCGAACAGCGCCCGGCCCGAGACCAGGTGGTCGCCGGCGCGCAGCAGGCCCATCAGCGCCAGGTGCACCGCCGCCATGCCCGAGGCCGTGCTGCGGCAAGCCTCGGCGCCGTCGAGCAGGGCCAGGCGCTCCTCGAACATGCGGTTGGTCGGGTTGGCGTAGCGCGAATAGACGAAGCCCGGCGACTCGCCCTTGAAGCGGGCCTCGGCCTCATCGGCGCTGGCGTAGACATAGCCCTGGGTGAGGTAGAGCGCCTCGGAGGTCTCGCCGTGGGGCGAGCGGTCCAGGCCGCCGCGCACCAGCTTGGTCTCGGCCTTCCAGGTCTTGGGATCTTCGGCCACCGCGGCCTCCATATTGCCGGCCGGCATGAATAGGTCCGCCCCTCCCGAGGTCAAGCTTGGCGGTGGACGCAGGGGTCGACCTTGTTCTAGCTGTGGCCGGCCGGTTCCACGGGACCACCAGGATATGGGGGAAGGATGATCGTCTTCGGTTCGCCGTTGTCGCCGTTCGTGCGCAAGGTCCATGTGTTCGCCGCCGAAAAGGGCGTCGAGATCGCCGAGGGGGCCACCCGCGGCCCCGAGCCCCTGGCCGAGTTCCTGGCCGCCAGCCCGTTCCGCAAGATCCCGGCCCTGCAGCACGGCGACTTCGACCTCGCCGACTCCAGCGCCATCGTCGCCTATATGGAGAAGCTGCATCCCGAGCCGGCCCTCATCCCGACGGAGGCCAAGGCCCACGCCAAGACCATCTGGTTCGAGGAGGTGGCCGACACCATCCTGGGCCCGGCGACCATCGCGGTGTTCTTCAACCGGGTGCTGGCGCGCCGCTTCGGCCGCGAGCCCGACCTCGCCGCCGCCGACCGGGCCGAGAGCGAGCAGCTGCCGCCCGCCTTCGCCTATCTGGAGACCGCCGTCCCGGCCTCCGGCTTCCTGGTGGCGGACCGCTTCACCCTGGCCGATATCGCCGTGGCCAGCTTCTTCGTGAACCTCAGCTACGTCCAGATCGCGCCCGATCCGAAGGCCCAGCCCCGGCTCGCCGCCTACATCGCCGGGATCCTCGGGCGGCCGTCATTCCAGCGTCTGATCGAGTCCGATAAGGTCGCGTTGCAGCCCGCCGCCTAACGTCTGCGATGGCCGGTCATGTCGGCCCCGATGTCGCGGTGCAGCCGCGCATAGACCGGCACGGCCAAGAGCGAGAGCAGCCCCACGAAGCAGAACGGCAGGGTGAACTGCGAGGCCGTCAGCTGCGGCCCGGCGTTCAGCCGCGCCAGCTGCAGCGCCAGGCTGCCGACGGTGATGCCCATGCTGATCGACAGCTGCAGGATCACCGCCTGCAGGGTCGAGGCGGCGGTCACCCCCTGCTGGTCCACCTCGGCGAAGGACAGCGAGTTGGAGGCGGTGAACTGGGTCGCGCGCACGAAGCCGCCGACCGCCAGGATGGCGAACATGATCCACACCGGCGTGCCGGTGCGGAAGAAGCCGGGGGCCATGGTGAAGCAGGCGACCATGCCGGCGGTCCAGACCAGTATGGTGCGAAAGCCGAACCGTCGCATCAGCCGGGTGGCCAGGGGCCGTGAGAGCAGGGCGCCGATGGCCATGCCGATGGTCAGCGAGCCGGCCTGCAGCGGGCTCCAGCCCATGGCGATCTGCAGCAAGAGCGGCATCAGGAACGGGGTCGCGCCGATGCCGATGCGGATCAGGGCGCCGCCGGTGCAGCTGGCCCGGAACGTCTTCAGGCGCAGCAGCGACAGGTCGAGCACCGGCTTCTCGGCCCGCCGGGCGTGGTGGATGAATCCGGCGATCGAGGCGACGGCCACCACCAGGGCCGCCACCTGGACCGTCCAGGGGATCAGGTTGAAGCCCACGGTCTCGGCCAGGCCCATGGTGGTCGACATGGCCAGGGCGGCCAGTACGAATCCCAAGGTGTCGAAGCGGCCCGGATGCGGCTGGCGGGTCCTGGGCACGAACTTCCAGACCGCGATCATGCCGAGGATGCCGACCGGCACGTTGATGTAGAAGATCCAGGGCCAGCTCGCGATCTTCAGGATCAGGCCGGTCAGCGGCGGCCCGATGATCGGCCCCACCATGGCCGGGGTGGTGAGCAGGGCCATGGCCTTGACCAGCTGCTCTCGCGGGCTCTGGCCGACCACGATGATGCGGCCCACCGGCATGATCATCGCCGCGCCCGCCCCCTGCAGGATGCGAAACAGCACCAGCTCGCCCAGGGTCCGCGACAGGCCGCAGAGCACCGAGCCCAGCAGGAACACCGCCATGGCGGCGATGAAGATCCGCCGGGCGCCATAGCGGTCGGCCGCCCAGCCCGAGGCCGGCACCACCACCGCCTGGACCAGGATGTAGCTGGTCAGCACCAGCTTCAGGTCGATGGGCGGGATCTTGAAGGCGACGGCCAGGGTCGGCAGCGCTGTCGACAGCGCTGTCTGGTCGATGAACTGCATGAACAGCGCGCTGCCCACCGCCAGGATGGCGAGCTGGCGGCCAATGCCGCTGGGCTCGGCCATGACGACTTCGGCCACCCCTTCGCCGGCGGGAATGTTTTCCGGATCCTCGGTCGGCGGAATGGAGGTCACCTGGGCGGCTTAATCCGCCTCGGCGCGTGGCTCAACCCGCCGCAACCCGAGCCCCGCTTCAGGGGTTGCTGGGCCATGGACGACCCGCGCACCGACGAACCCGCCGGCTCGCCGCCCCGCTCCCTGACCGCCATCGCCGAGGCGATCCAGGGCTGCCGGCGCTGCGATCTGTGGGCCCAGGCCACCCAGGGTGTCGCCGGCGAGGGCCCCGCGCACGCGCCGATGA
>DATCFQ010000084.1:0-12720 GCA_036509495.1 Caulobacteraceae bacterium | reverse complement strand
CAGGGGCGGCGTCCCGGCGGCCTTGCGCTCCTCGATCACCTGCTTCAGCGGCCGGGCCGAGCGGAGCCGCGCCGCCATGCCCTCTGGATCGACGCGCCGCATGGCCTCGGCCAGGCTGTGCGAGACAGTGATGGCGCTGCCGTTCAGGTTCAGGGCCATGGGCGCGATCATCGCCGCCGGCGCTCCCCCCGCCCCGAGGCTCGCGGCCAAAGCCATCGGCCCCAGCATGTGGGCGCCGTCCAGCAGCCTCGCCTGCACCTTGTCGCGGATGGTGGCCCACGAGGCCTCGCGCACCAGGGTCACCGCCAGCCCTTCGGCCTCGAACAGACCGAAGGCGTCCGCCACCGCCAGGGGCGCGCAGTCGACCAGGGGGATGAAGCCGAGGCGGAGGTTCTCGCCGATCATGGCGCCTTGCCCTTCAGCACCTCGGCATAGGCCACAAGCTCGGCCGCCACCGCCCCGATCGGCCGCCCGGAATCCATGGCCAGCTTGCGCAGCAACCGGTAGGCGGCCTCCTCCTCCAGCCCCCGTTCCTTGATCAGCAGGGCCTTGGCCTTCTCGACCGTCTTGCGCGAGGCGAGGTCGGCGCGCGCCTTGTGCAGGTCGGCCCTCAGCTCCTGCATCAACTGGAAGCGGCGCATCGCCACCTCCAGCACCGACCGCACCCGGCCCGGCGACAGGCCGTCGACCACATAGGCCGCCACCCCCGCTTCCACCGCCCGTTCGGCGAGCCCGGGAAGGGAGCGGTCGACGAACATCACCACCGGGCGTGGATTGGCGTCGGTGCTCTCGCGCAGACTCTCCAGGGTGTCGCGGTCAGGGCTGTCGCAGGCGACCACGATGACGTCGGGCGCGAAGGCGGCCAGCTCCGGTTCGGCCTCTCGCATGTTCGCCGCGCGGCGCACGACCAGCGGGCGCACGTCGGCCAGGCCTTCCGCAACCAGCGCCGCGCGCGCCTCGTCCGGGTCGATAATCAGAACGCGCATGGGCACTGCTTCACGGCCCCGCCTTTGCGGGGTCGCGCGCGCCGGAGCAATAGCGACGGGCCGGCGCGGCGCACTCGCGTGTCCGGCGCCCGGGAATTAGGCAGGAGCCTGCCGCTTCGTCGGGGAGGCCGGAGGCGCCATAGGGGCGCCCCCGCCCTGTCAGACCCGCTTCAGCCCTCGGCCGTCGCCGGCGTCTTGCCGGTGATCCGGTCGGTTTCGGCCTTGGTGGATTGCGGGCCGGTGTTGCGGGTGGCGAGGCCGCCGAAGGCGCCTTCCTTCACGAAGGGCTCGGGGTCGCCCTCTTTCAGCTGCAGGCCGAACATCGGGCTCATGCCGGGATGCCGGCCGAGGCCGCCATAGAGGTCGAAGCCGCGGTCGACCCAGTCGCGCAGCGGATCGTCCTCGGTCAGCGGCGGGGTGGAGGCCACCGAGCCGCACCACAGGAACACCGCCAGGGCGCGGAAGTCGGCATAGTTCGGCTGGTCGCCGCCCAGCCATTTGTTCTGCTTCAGGATCTGGCGGAACGGCTCCAGCGTCGGCGGGACCTGGGCCAGCTTGGTCCGGCCTTCCTTGGACACTTCTTCGAGCTTGCGCCCGCCCAGCATCCGCTCGCGGCTCTCGGTGACGTACTGGTGGTCCTGCGGCAGCGAGCGGTCGCGGTAGTCGACGATGAAGGCCTGGAACCAGGGGCCGATGGCGGTGCGCCACAGCCAGCCCTCGATGAATTCGGTCAAAGGCTTGATCCCGGGGTCGCCGATCAGGGTCGGGCGATCGGGATATTTGCGGTCGAGGTACTCGGCGATCAGCCAGCTATCGAGCACGAACTCGCCGTCGTCCTTGATCACCGGCAGGCGCTCGGAGCGGCCCTCGGTGCGGTCGAGGATGCCGGTGAAACCGCCCGGCACGATGTCGAGGTCGAATCCCTTGTGCTTGAGCGCGTACTTGGTCGCCCAGACGAAGGGGCTGATGGTGCAGCCTGACGCCAGCTGCAAGTCGTAGAGCGTAATGGTATTGTTCTTGGCCACCGGGAGTCCTCCTCGCGCCGGCTGTGTTAGCGGTTTGACTGAGTCAATGCACGCCCTTTTGCGGGCCCCCTGAACCGTGCGCCGAGGCGTCGCGCTTGCGCAATGACCGAACGCCGTTACCCTCCGCTATAGTGGGGGATGCGGCGATGGCCGAGCCGGTCGACGAACCGGAGATCGAGGTCGAGGACGGCATAGGGCCAATCAGCCCGGCCGGCGCCATGGCCATCGGCCTGCGCAAGGGCAGAGGCGGAGCACGGCCCGATCCCAAGCTCGACGCCTTCCTCGACGAGCAGACCCGCCTGGTGCGGCTGCAGACCGAGCACCTGCACGAACAGCGGGCCCTGCAACTGGCGCATCTGCGCGTGCGGCGCTGGAAGGACCGGCTGTCGCTGGCGCTACAGACCCTGGGCGTGCTGGTCGGCGCCGCCGTGGTCGCCGGCATCGGGGTCATGGCCTGGCAGGCGCACGAAGACCACGGCCTGGTCATCGACGCCTTCTCGGCGCCGCCCGACCTCGCCCGCGACGGACTCACCAGCCAGGTCGCCGCCGGCCGCTTCCTCGACCGGCTCCAGGCCTTGCAGGCGGCCACCGCAGAGTCCGATCGCCCGAGCCAGTCGTTCCAGAACAACTGGGACTCCGAGATCAAGGTCGAAATCCCTGAGACCGGCCTCACCTTCGGAGAGTTCGAGAAGCTGCTGCGTGAGAAGCTCGGCCACGTCAGCCATGTCGGCGGAGAGGTGCTGCGAACGCCGGGTGGCATTGCGCTCACCGCACGCATAGGCGATGCGCCGCCCGAGACCTTCACCGGCGCGGCGGCCGACTTCGACTCTCTCGCCCAGAAGGCCGCCGAGGCGGTGTTTCGCCAAAGCCAGCCCTATCGATACGTCGAATACCTCGATGCGCAATTCCGCTGGCCGGAGGCCTTCGCCGTCATCGCCGACCTGGCCGCGCACGGTCCTGACAGCGAACGGGGCTGGGCCTACGCCAAGTGGGCGCTGATGGACGTCAACGATCACGGCGACGTCGCTTCGTCGCGGCTCCACTACGCCAAAGGGCTGGGCGTCACGCCGGAGTCGGACCTCGCGGACAGGATCAGCCTGATCAGCGCCGCGGTCTGGTCGGGCGACGAGGAGACCAATCTCCAGCAGGCCAGGCGGCTGTTCGCGGAGGCGTTCAAACGCCTGCCCGACACCAGTCGGGTGTTCTACGAGGAGACCAAGTTGCTCAGCCAAGCCTGGCTGCAGTTCAGCCTGTCCGACTACCGGACCTCGGCCCTCACCTGGAGCGAAGGTTCCCGGCAGCGCTCCAAATACCTCGACCTCGGACTCGCCGAGGCCATGGCGGCGACGGCTTACGCCCTGGATCACGATCCGGCGGCGGCGCGGCGGGCGGCGGCGGCGGCCATGGCAGATCGCGACGAGACCAGCCTCATGTGGCAGGTGGCGTACGGGGCCTTCACGGCGCTTCCGACCTATTGGCTGGCGGCCGAGGCCGGGAACTGGCCGACGGCCCTCGCCGACGCGCGGCGCGTCGATGCGTGGCTCGAGGCCAACAAAACGCAACGCCCGGTCTACGGCCTGTTGCAAAAGGTCTGGATCCAGCCGCTCGAGGCGATCGCCGAGGCCAGATCCGGAGACCTGGCCGGTGCCACGACCCTGATCGGCCGGGCGCCGCTCGACTGCTATCTCTGCCTGCGTGCGCGGGGGCTCATCGCTGCCGAGGCGCGGGACTGGCCGGGTGCGGAGGCGTGGTTCGCCGAGGCTGTGCGGCAGGCGCCCTCCGCCCCCCTCGCCTATGCCGAACGGGGCCGCGTGCGGCTGGCCCGAGGCGATGTCCAAGGCGCCATCGCCGATCTGGCGCTGGCGCACCAGAAGAGCCCGCGTTTCGCCGATCCGCTGGAGCTCTTGGGCGAGGCGCTGATGCGCCAGGGCGATTTCGCCGGCGCGGCCGGCAAGTTCACCGAGGCGGACAAGGACGCTCCGGCCTGGGGTCGCAACCATCTGGAGTGGGGAGAGGCGCTGATGCTCTCGGGTCGCTACGCCGAGGCGCGGCGGCGGTTCGAAGTCGCCCGAACCCTGGACCTCAGCGGTCCGGACCGCGCCGCCCTGGGCGTGCTCCTCGCGCGCACCGCCAGGGGACCGCTGCACGGCTAGGCCCTTCCCCCCGCTGGATCGTGGCGGGTAGAACAGCCGTCTCAGGCGAGGACACTGACGTGCGGCTACATCCCACCGGCAAGTTCGACAACTCGGCGAAACCCAGCAACCTGATCCAGGTGAGGCCGCTGGCGGCGGCCATGGGCGCGGAGATCTGCGACGTCGACGTTCCCAACATGACCGACGAGCAATTCGCCGAGGTCCGCGACGCCCTCTTCCGGCACAAGATGATCTACTTCCGGAACCAGAAGCTGAGCCACGCCGACCACGAGGTGTTCAGTCTCAGATTCGGGCCCTTCGCCGAGGACGCCTACACCTCGGGCGTGCCGGGCCACCAGAACGTCCATCCCCTGATCAAGGAAGCGGACGACAAGTCCAAGCACGTGTTCGGCGAAGGCTGGCACACCGACTCGCCGTTCCTGCCCGAGCCGCCGTCGATCACCATCCTGCGCTCGATCCAGATCCCGCCGTACGGCGGCGACACCATCTGGTGCAACTCAGCCCTCGCCTACGACCTGCTGAGCGACACCTACAAAGCCATGATCGCAGGCTTGAAGGTGCACTTCTCCATGCGCGACGTGCTGAAGTCGGTGCAGGAAAACTCCGAAACGAGGGACAATCCCGTCGGCAAGCTGGCGGCCACCAAGGGCGCCCAGCTGTCGGACGACCTGCTGCGCAAGATCAAGGGCAACGTCCACCCCCTGGTGCGAACCCATCCGGTGAGCGGCGAAAAGGCCCTCTACATCGACGCGTCCTACGCCGTCGGCATCGACGGAATGACCGCGGAGGAGGCCCGGCCGATCCTGGGCTTCCTGGCCGAGCACCTGGTCCAGCATGCCTTCACCTGCCGCCTGCGCTGGGAGCCGGACATGCTGGTGGCCTGGGACAACCGCCTGTGCGTGCACCAGGCGTTCAACGACTACCAGGGCTACCGCCGCGAAATGTACCGCACCACCGTGGTGGGCGAGACGCCGGCCTAGCCGGTGGCCGGCGCTACTTGCCGCCGACCCCGAAGCTGTAGCTCACGGTGACCCCGCCCAGGAACTGGTCGCGCTTTCCCGCCACCTCGATGACGGGGCTCTCGGCCACGGCCGCGGCCAGCCTGTGGTAGCCGACATCGAAGGTCGTGCGCAGGCCGCCCACCAGTCGATAGGACACCGCCGCTTCCACGCCCCGGTAGCGCTCGCCGGCGCCGGGCTCATAGGCCGTGTCGATCAGTGGGCTCCGCGCCGCTTCCACGGCGGTCACGCCGAAGTAGCGGTCCATGTAGTGGCGATCACCATAACCGATCCGCGGGCCGATCGAGAATTCGAAGCGCTTGCCCGGGTAGATCAGGTCGACACCGGCGTCCCCGACCCAGCCGTAGTGCCCGACCACGCCGCGCCGAGCCTCTACGTGGCCTCTCAGCCAGTTGGCGGGCCAGAGGTTGAGGAAGGCGCCCGGCTCGGCCGCCCAATCGATCTTGTCCAGCCCAGTCAGCTTGCCTTCGTCGCCCCGGGCGTAACGGAACTTCACGGCCGGCCCAAAGGCGATGTACCGCGAGGACAACAGGGAGATGGACGAGCTGTCGTCGGGCGGCGAGAACCGGTAGGGGCTGTCGGCGCGGCGCAGGCTGAAGGTGGGCGACGGCGCCAGGACGTCGTGGCCGGCCCCCTCATAGGGCGGCGTGGCCGCCACCCGTCCGCCGATGGTCACGATCCAGCCGCCGTCAGCGTGAGCGATCCCCCCGGTCAGGCCGAAGAGCCCCAGTCCCAGGGTCAATAGGCGATTGCGCATCTCGGCCCCTCCAATGGAGTCTCCCGCGCCAACGTAGCGGAATGGATTCTGTTCCGGCGCAATGCAGGACCGGGATCAGGCCATCGCGGATTTGCACTGTATTGCGGCGAAGAAGTCACATGGAGACGCGCTTCGCCTGCCCGCGCTTCTATTCAGTCGGGTTACCTGGGGATATTGATCTCAGCGTCGAAGGCCGTCACCTGTGGCTAGGTTGGTCTCGGATCGCCCGCGCGATAATCGCGATCTCTGCGGCGGCCGGAAGCACCGGCGGACGTGGCCTCGAGCGCAGGCCGGCCGGGACGCCCGACGGCATCACCATGGTCGAGCCGTTCACCAGCGATCAGATCCTGTCGGTGATCTCCGCCTTTCTGGTGGAGTGACCTCCGGGGCGGCGATCGGTTCGCCGCCTCCGGATCAGAACGCCAGCTTGTAGCGGTAGCCGACCATGTAGTCGTTGCGGGGGCCAAAGCCGAACTGGTCGGTGTTGACGCCCGCCCGCATGAACACCGAGGCCTCGGCGTCGTTCTTCAGCATCCGGCCGTAGAACAGCTCCGCCGCGAAGGGCGTCTGGCCGTTCGAGGCCCCGGCGCTCTCGACGATCTGCCCGAGCGCGCCGGTCTGCCGGTCCACCACCCCGAAGTCGGTGTACTGGATCTGGCCGGCCACCACCTGCATCGGCTTGGACAGGGTCAAGCGCAGCCGGTCGTTGGCCGAGAACAGGCCGGCCTTGGTCACCGCGATCTCCGCTGCGGTCGAGGTCAGGCCGCCCGGGGACGTGGTCAGCGCCTGCAGGCCGCCGGCGGAGGTGTTGGCCATGCTCGCCGAGCCGCTCAGCATCAGGGTGCGGGTCAGGTTGACGTCCACGCCGACGCTGGCCGCACGGGTGACCGAACCGTTGTCGAGGGCGCCGGCCTGCAGCGACTGGACGCCCAGAAGGCCTGAGTCCTCACGCAGCCGGGTGAACGAGGCGTGCAGGGTCACCTGCTTGTTCGCCGCATAGTCGAGACCGAAATTCTCGGCGTCGGCGGCATAGACCTGGCCCGGCAGGTTGGTCCCGCCGGCAAGGCCCAGCGGACCCAGCAGTTGCGCGTCGCGCACGCTGCGCCGGTCGGTGGCGCCGAAGCTGAAGGTCAGGTTCTTGACCAGCGATAGACGCCAGTTGGCGTAGGCGCCGCCCGAGGCAAGGCCCAGCAGTGGATTGGCGCCGCCGCGTCCAAGCTGGAAGTCCGCGCCGCCGGTCAGGCCCGGCTGGCTGCTCAGGGCCGCCGCGCCGTCGCCGAAGCCGAACTGCATGGTCTGGCTCTGGCCCACCAGGGCGAAGTCCATGTTCACCGGCAGGGTGTGCTGGCTGAAGCCATAGGTCGGGGCCGCCACGTTCATGCGGACCCGCAACTGGGCGTCCCCGAGTTGGCCCATGGACTGGCTCGACTGCACGAAGCTGGCGGTCGCCGGATCGTAGTCTCTCGTCGAGGCGAGCTGCGCCCCGCCCGCGACCCAGGTTTTCAACGGTCCGGTCAGATAGCTCTGGAACATCTGCTGGCCCGCCAGGGCGCCGATGTTCTGGCCCACCAGGCTCGACGCCAGGGGGATATAGAAGTCGCGGTAGGTGTTGCCGATCCGCTCGAGCGCCGTGAAGTACAGCTTCGAAGAGTTCCAGGCGGTCTGGTTGCCAGTCTGCACCTGGGCCACGACCTGGTTCACCGATACCGGCAGAGGGATGCCGAGCAGCCCGGGCTTCAGATAGACCATGTTGCGCCAGTTCAGCGGCGCCTGAGAGGCGGCGATGTTCAGTTCGCCCCAACCATAGACCGGATCGGGGCCGGAGCCGGTGTATCCCGGCGAATGGATCGGCGTGGCCGACTGCAGGATGATCGAGGCCGTCTCGTTCGGATAGCTGCCCAGCCAGGGCCAGCGCGCTTGCAAAAGGCCAATGGCCCCGGTCACCAGCGGCGCCGCCAGCGAGGTGCCGGTCTGGCGCGAGATGCCGCCCTCGCCGTCGGAGACCAGGATCAGCTCGCCTGGAGCCACCAGGAAGTGGTTCTTCAAGGGGTCGCAGGCGCCCGTCGTGGCATCGTTCAGGCAGGTGTCGCCCGGGGTGTTGGAGAAGTTCGAGATGGTCCCGTCCAGGCCGACCGAACCCACCACCAGGAGGGTCGGATTGACCTTGAAGTTCCAGGCGATGTCGCGGGGCTGGACCACGCCGTCGTTGCCGGCGGCGACCACCAGGATCGAGTATTTGGCGCTGCCCGACGCCAGGGCGGTGTTCCAACCCGGGGCGAGCGTCCACCCCGGCTCGCCGAGCGAGGCGTTGATCACGCCGATATTGGCCCCGGCCGGGGCGATCTTCAGGGCGCCGCCCAAGGTCACCGCCAGCGAATCCAGCAGCGGGACTTGCTGAAGCAGAGGCGAGAGCAGGCCCAGAAGGCTCTGGGTCGGACCGCCGCTCTTCTGGAAGTAGGTCTGGGTCAGGGCATCGACGCCCTTGCCGACGTCGGTCCAGTTGGTGGTGCCGGTGGAGTCGTAGGGGTCGTAGACGGTGACGGCGGCGTCGCCCGCCGGCAACACGCCCATGATGTTGGAGCCGTCGACCGAACTCATGATCAGGCTGCCGACCGCAGCGCCATGGCCGTCGCCGAACTCGCTCGAGCCGTATTGCAGCACCGTCCCCTCGGGATTCTTGGGCCCTTTGCCGCCGCCCGGCCCGGCGGACGCGGAGACGGTGAAATCGAGCATGCCGATGCTGACCGGCTTGTCGCCGTGGCCGCTGAGGTTCGCCTCGGTCTGAGCCAGGGCGGGCGACCAGCCCGTGGCGCCCATCCACCAGTCGACATGGCCGGCGCCCGAGAAGCTCATCAGGCCGTCGTACCAGTCGAGCAGGAAGGCGGCGGCGCCGCTCTGGTCGAGGTTCGCCAGGGTGGAAGGATCGGAAAGATCGATGCCGTAGCCGGCCAGCATGGGCGCAGCGAACCCAGAGCTGAAATCCTTGATTTTCCCGACCTTCTTGGCTTCGGGACCCCAGAAGCTGGAGGCGTCGCTGACGATGCCCTGCAGCATCTGGTCGATATGGGCGAAGTCCGAGGCGCTCGACGCGGTCCCCCAGGCGTTCACGATGGCGTCGTACTTGGCGCCTTCGGTGTTCCAGAAGGCTCCGACCTGGGCGCCGTCATATTTACCCTTGGAGTCGGTATAGCCCGGCAGCGAACCCCAGAAGCTCTGGTCCTTGGTGGCGGCGAACGGCTGCAGGCTGCCCCAGAAGGCGCCGGTGTCGCCCCAGAACGGATGGATGTTGCCGTAGAAGGGATGGATGTTGCCGTAGAACGGGTGGATGTTCCCGTAGAACGGATGGATGTTCCCGTAGAACGGATGGATGTTGCCATAGTAGGGGGTGATCGGTCCCCCCGACGACTGCTGCGCGTGCGCCTGGCTCGCCAGTGCGGCGAGCGACACGGTCGCGACGGCGGCGAGCTTGACCACCCTGACGATCGGCTTGAGAGCCATCTGATTTTGCCCCACCCGAAATTTCATTCGGCATGGGACGTGATAAGGCCTCAGTCCTACAAATTTTCAAACGAACGGAGTAAATGCGCCGTTAGGTATAGAAACTTCGTCGGCATGCCTGAAGCTATTCTGTCCTGCGCCAGAACCGACTGAGTAACGGCCGCCCTGGACGCCGATCCACCTCGGATAGACTGACTTGTTCTCGGTTACGGGTCGATCTGTCGCACGCTATCGGCAATAGCGCCCGGCGCCGCCTGCGGGGGTGGAACATCCCGCCCGCTGCCGAGTTTCGGCTTGGTCAGACGCGCCAGTCTGTGAGGCCGCCCATGCTCGAACAATTCATTCCGCTCTATTGCGCACTGGTCGGCGGCGCCTTCGCCGCGGGCCTTGCCGCCATCACCATGTCGCAGAGGCTGATCGCCCAGCCCGCCCGGGTGCGCCGCGCGCCGGAGCCGCCGGCCGTCGACTGACGACGACGGGCCTCAGCCCCTGTCGCGCATGATCCGGCCCTGCTCGCGCTTCCAGTCGCGCTCGGCGGTCGCGGCGCGCTTGTCGTGCGCCTTCTTGCCGGTGGCGAGCGCAAGCTCCAGCTTCACCCGGCCCTTGTCGTTGAAATAGAGTTTGAGCGGGGCCAGGGTGCGGCCGTCCCGCTGCACCGCCCCGATCAGCTTGTCGATCTCCTTGCGGTGGAGCAGCAGTTTCCGCGGCCGCTTGGGCTCGTGGTTGAAGCGGTTGGCCGGTCCGTACTCGGGGATGTTGGCGTTGATCAGCACGATCTCGCGCCCCTCGACCGCGGCATAGGATTCCGCGATGTTGGCCCGGCCGTTGCGCAGCGACTTCACCTCCGTGCCGGTCAACTGAAGTCCGGCTTCCAGGGTGTTCTCGATGAAATAGTCGTACCTGGCCCGCCGGTTCTCGGCGATCAGCTTGCCGAAGCTCATGACCAGTTGATCCCGGCCGCGTGCATGGCCTCCAGCACCTGGGCGCGCGCGCCTTCCGAACAGGGGGCCAGCGGCAGGCGCACGTCTTCCCGGCAAAGCCCGAGCCGGGCCAGGGCGAACTTGGTCGGCGCCGGCGAGGCGTCGGCGAACAGCGCCTTGTGCAGCGCGATGAGCTTGTCCTGCCAGTCCAGGGCGGTCCTGAAGTCGCCGTCCAGGCAGGCGTCGATCAGGCCGGACATGGCCTCGGGCGCGACGTTCACGGTCACCGAGATGCAGCCGTGGCCGCCGTGGGCCATGTAGCCGAGCGCCGTGGCGTCCTCGCCGGACAACAGCACGAAGTCCTCGCCGCAGGTCTGCCGCATGACGCTGGGGCGGGTCATGTCGGAGGTGGCGTCCTTGATGCCGACGATGTTGGGCAGTTTGGCCAGCCGCGCCACCGTCTCGTTGGAGATGTCGATGCTGGTGCGGCCGGGCACGTTGTAGAGGATCACCGGCAGGTCCACCGCGTCGTTGATCGCGGCGTAGTGCCGATAGAGCCCTTCCTGGCTTGGCCGATTGTAATAGGGCGTCACCACCAGGGCGGCGTCGGCGCCGACCTCCTTGGCGTGGCGCACCAGCCCGATGGCTTCCTCGGTGGCGTTCGAACCGGCCCCGGCGATCACCGGCACGCGTCCCCGGGCGGCTTCGACACAAAGCTCGACGACCCGGCGGTGTTCCTGGTGGCTGAGGGTCGCGGTTTCGCCGGTGGTGCCGACCGGCACCAGCCCCTGCACGCCGCCTTTGATCTGACGCTCGACCAGCCCTTTGAACGCCGCCTCGTCGATGGCGCCGTCCTTGAATGGGGTGACGAGGGCCGGAAGTGCGCCCTTGAAGCGGGGTGGAGCCATGCGTGCAACAAGCCGTGATCTGTCGCCGCAGGGTGTTGCGGCCTTAGGTGTAGCGGACAATATGGCCGCCCGCGGTCAGGTCGCAACTGCGCGGCCGGACGGGCCAGGTCGGCCCGGGGAGAGTGGTTTGAGATCCTTAGTCCGCAAAGTGTCCGTGGCGATGGCGGGCCTGATCGTCGTCGGCGTCGCCCAGGCCCAGGTCAACCCCTCGTCCAGCGACGGCTCGGCCGCCGCCGTGCAGACCCCTTCGCTGGGCTATCAGCCTTCGCCTTCCGCGGACCAGACGGCCACCCTGCGCGAAGCGCTGAAGGCCGGCCAGACCGGCGACGTCGGCCGCGCCGATTCGCTCCGCGCCGGGCTTTCCGATCCAGTCGCGCGCAAGCTGGTGCTCTGGGCCATGGCCGATTCGGCCGGCGAGCGGATGACCTTCTCCGAGCTCGACCAGGCCCGTCGCGACCTCTGGGGCTGGCCGCGGGCCAGCCGCCGCCAGGCCGCCGCCGAGAAGCAGCTCGAGGCCCAGGCCATGTCGCCGCAATCGGTGATCGCCTGGTTCAACGGCGAGCCGCCGCAGACCGCCGAGGGGGCCATGGCCTTGGCCGCCGCCGAGCGGGCGTCGGGCCGCGTCGACGACGCCCGCACGCTGATCAGGCATTTCTGGCGCGATGTGACGTTCGAAGCCGACCCCCAGCGCCAGATGCTGGCGCGTTTCGGCGACCTGCTCACCGTCGACGACCACGTCCGCCGCGCCGACATGCTGCTTTACGGCCAGCAAGGGCCGGCCGCGCGCGACATGATCGCCGTCCTGCCCGCCGACCAGCAGACGCTGGCCAGGGCGCGCATGGCGCTCCGCCAGGGCGATTCCGCCGACGCCCTGATCCAGGCCCTGCCGCCCAATCTTCAGGACGCCCCGGGCCTGGCCTTCGAGCGCGCCCGCTATCTGCTGCGCCACAAGGACGGGGTCCTGGCGCTCGCCCTGCTGGACCACCTGTCGAAGACACCCCCCGGCGACGACGCCGGGTCGGCGCTCTGGGCCGTCCGCAAGGGTTTGATCGCGGCGGCGCTGCAGACCCGCAACTACCAGGCCGCCTATCGCGCCGCGGCCGACAACGGCATGAGTTCGGGCGTCGACTACACCGAGGCGGAATTCTACGCGGGCTGGATCGCCCTGACCAAGCTGAAGGACGCGGCGAGCGCCGACCAGCACTTCGCCCATATCCAGGCGGTCGGGTCCTCGCCGATCACCCAGGCCCGCGCGCTCTACTGGCGCGCCCGCGCCGCCGAGGCCGGCGGCGACCCCATCGGCGCCCAGGACTTCTATGCCCAGGGCGGCAAGTTCATCACCACCTTCTACGGCCAGCTCGCCGCCCAGAAGGCCGGGGTCACCCAGATCGACCTGGGCCACGACCCTGTCCCCACACCGGCCGATCGCGCCCGCTTCGAGGGCCGCGAGACGG
>DATCFQ010000083.1:0-4297 GCA_036509495.1 Caulobacteraceae bacterium | reverse complement strand
TCCTGGCCGATCCATTCCGCTTGGCCGACGCCGGCGGCGGCCAGCCGGTCCAGGACGAAGCCGGGCAGCTCGAACTGGCGTTTGCCCTCCGCGGCGCCGGGGGAAAAGAACCGCTCCGAGCCGGGCGCGGCGCCCAGGAAGGTCTGCAGGAACTCCAGCCCCACCTCGTACGAGCCCGGAGCGATGCACGGTCCGACGGCGGCGACGATCCGGCCGGGCTCGGCGCCCAAGGCTGTCATCGAGTCCACCGCCGCCTGGATGACGCCGCCCAGGGCGCCCTTCCAGCCGGCGTGGGCGGCGCCGATCACCCGCGCCTGCGGGTCGGCCAGCAGCACCGGAGCGCAGTCCGCGGACAGGGCGCCCAGCACCAGGCCGGGCGTGCCGCTGGCCACGGCGTCGGCCTCGGGCCGCTGGGCCCAGACCCCGTCGGCGGTCACAGCGATGGCGGAATGGATCTGGTAGCAGGTGAGGAGATGGTCAGCCGGCGCGCCGAGCGCGGCGGCGGCGCGGGCGCGGTTCTCGAGGACCGCCTCCGGATCGTCCCTGGAGCCCACGCCGACGTTCAGGCTGGCATAGACCCCGGTGGAGACGCCGCCCTGGCGGGTGAAGAAGGCGTGGCGCACGCCGGCCTGGCGTTCCAGCAAGGGCGAGGTGAGGGAAGGCGGGGCGCTGCTCATACGGCTTCGAATCCGGGCGGGACGAGGCCGGGCGCATGGATGCAGGCGGCCTTGAACCGCCCGCCCATCTGGTCCTCGCCGATCAGCCGATCGAGCTGGCGGCCGATCTGGCCGGCGCGGTCAGGCTGGGCGAGGGCCAGGGCCTCGGCGCGCTGGACGACGCCGAGCCGCAGCAGCAGCTCCCGCTGGGTGAGGATCGCAACCTCCGCTCCCTCGGCGCGGGCGGCCGACAGCACAGCGGGAAAGTCGGCGTGGACCGTGAGGTCCGCCTCGCCGGGCGTCTCCAGCGGCGAGCGCTTTTGGTGGCCCTTCAGCGCCTGGAAGGTATCGCCGAAGCCGGGGGCCGTGCGGCCGTAGTCGATCAAGAGGGCCGCGCCGCCCTGGCTCGAGACCCGGCGGCCGATCTCGGCGGCGAAGGCTTCCTGGGCGGCGGCGATCTCCAGCACCGAGCCGGGCTCGGCTTCGGGCAGCGCCCGATCGAGCGAGCGACGCGCCAGGCCGAAGGCGAGGGCGCCGGCCTCATCCAGGCCCACCAGCCGTTCGGCCCACCCCTCGGGCGTGCGCACGAACTGGCGCGCCGGCAGGCAGTCGAGCACCTCGTTGGCGATCAGGATCAACGGGGCGTCGGCCGGAAGCTTCGTCAGGGCGCCCGTCCAGCGCGGCGCCAGGGGCGCGCCGGCCAGCGCCTCGGTTTGGCGCGTGGCGAGGGGCGCGCTGGGCTCGACCAGCCAGAGCTCGGCGGCGGCGAGGAACTCCGGCGCCAGGCGCAGGGCGCGCAGGGCGTCGCCGATCAGGGCGCCGTCTCCCGGACCCACCTCGGCGAGGATCACCCGGGACGGCCGCCCCATCCGGCTCCAGGTCTCGGCGCACCAGAGGCCGATCAGTTCGCCGAACATCTGGGAGACCAGGGGGGCGGTGATGAAATCGCCCTCGGCGCCCAGGCGCGGCCGGACGGCATAGTAGCCCGCCTGCGGATCGTGCAGGCAGGCGGTCATGTACTGGGCGATGGTCATCGGGCCTTCGAGGCGGATCTGCGCCTTCAAACGGTCCATCAGAGTCATGCCGGCGAAGAGGCCTCGACCGGCCGCTTCAGCGCCCGCCGGATCAGCCACGCCCCGACCAGGAACATGGGGACCGACAGGATCATCCCCATGGTCAGGCCGAACGGGAAATTGGGCATGCCCTGGTCCGGCTCGCGCACGTTTTCCAGCGCGATGCGGAACAGGGCGTAGGCGGCCAGGAATGTTCCGGTGACGGCGCCCTTGTGCTCCAGCCATTTGGCCTTGTGGGTCGCCCAGCGCAGCACCAGGAACAGCACGATCCCCTCCAGCGACGCCTCATAGAGCTGGCTGGGATGGCGCGGCTCCATGCCGGCCGGGCAGCTCCCGTAGTCGTGCTGGATGGTGTGGTTGCAGAACACCATGCCCCAGGGAACGTGGGTCACCCGCCCCCAGAGTTCGCCGTTGATGAAGTTGGCGATGCGTCCGAAGAACAGGCCGAACGGCGCGCAGGGGGCCACCAGGTCGGCCAGCCTCAGGATGTCGATCTTGTTGGCCCGGGCGAACATCACGATGGCCACCGCCACGCCGATCATGCCGCCGTGGAACGACATCCCGCCGTTCCAGATCTGGAAGATGGCGAGCGGGTGGGCGAGCAATTCGTGGGTGTTGTAGAAGATCATCGAGCCCAGCCGGCCGCCCGCCACCACGCCGAGAGTCAGCCACAGGATCAGGTCGTCGATCTGGGGCTGGGTCGCCGTCGGCTGGCGCGCGCCCCAGAGCCCGGGCGTCTTCACCAGCTTCACGCCATAGCGCCAGCCCAGCACGATGCCGGCGATATAGGCCAGGGCGTACCAGCGCACGCCGAGCGGCCCGAAGTGCCAGCTGGCGAGGTCGAACTGGTAGGGCCCCAGTAGCGGGACGTAGGGATTTATGTTCGGGAACTGCAGCACGGGCGATCCTTGACCTGCTCTACCAGACCTCTGTGACGCTTGGGAGCGTCGGTATGCCACTTCGCATTTCCGGCGGGTTTCCCATATAGACGGCCGGCGCCCCGCAGGTCTTCAGATGCAAACCCAGAATCCACTCCTCGACGAAATCTCCAAGCTGACCACCGCCGCGGTGGGGCTCGCCCAGGCCGCGGGGGACGAGGCCAAGGCCGCCATGCGCGCCCAGCTCGACCGCCTGGCGGTGGAGATGGATTTCGTGCGTCGCGACGAGTTCGAAGCCGCGCGTGCGGAAATCGCCCTCCTGCGTGAGGAAATCGCCCACCTCAAAAGCGAGCGCGAAGGTCCAGCTCGCTCAGCACAAGAAGCTGGTTGAGACGACCGCCCCGAACCAGATTAGTTTAGTTCCAAGTCGCGATTCGCCGGGGCTCGCCCCGGTTCGCGCTTCGCCGAGGACCGCCCGCATGGACCTGCCCCACCCGGAAGAAGACGTCGACATCGGCCTCGATCCGCTCGATGTCGTCGAACGCGTCCTGCTGGCGGAGAACCTGTCTTTCGACCGTTCCGAGGATGGCGACCTCGCCTTCGCCCTGGCCGGCGACTGGAAGGATTACGAGCTGTGGTTCGCCTGGCGGCCCGAGGCCGATTGCCTGCAGCTCTGCGTTTCGCTCGACCTGCACGCCACCCGCGCCCAGCTTCCCACGGCCTTCGAGTTGCTCTGCCTGGTCAATCCGCGGGTCTGGGTCGGCCACTTCGAGCTGTGGAGCGAGGACGGCGAGGTGGTGTTCCGCAGCGCCATGGCCCTGCCGCACGGCGAGCGCCCGACCATGGCCCAGGCGGCCTCGATGATCGACGCCGCGGTCGAGACGGCCGACCGCTTCTATCCGGCCTTCGACTTCCTGCTGAAGGGCGAGAAGAGCCCCGAGGACGCCATGGCCGCCTGCATGTTCGACACCGTCGGCCAGGCCTGATCCCCCAATTTCCGCTCATCCCCGCGAAAGCGGGGGCCCAGGCTTTTTAGTTGCGGCTCAGCCGTTCACGCTCCATGCCTCGCCCTTGATGAAACCTGTCCTGGATCCCGGCCTCCGCCGGGATGAGCGGGGAATAGATGTCCGACCACACCCCCATCCTGCTGCTCGGCGCGGGCCGGCTCGGCGGCGCCCTGCTGGGCGGCTGGCGGCTGACCGGGGCGATCGCTCCCGCTGACGTGATGATCCGCGATCCTCAGCCCGGCGAGGCCGCCCTGGCGGCGGCCGCCGGCGGCGCGGCGCTCAATCCCCCAGAGGCCGAGCTGGCCGCTGCGCGCACGGTGCTGCTGGCGGTCAAGCCCCAGGTCTGGCGCGAGGCGGCCCAGGCGCTGGCCCCGCATCTCGGAGCGGAGGCCGTGATCGTCTCGGTCGCCGCCGGGGTCCGCGCCGGCGACATCTCCACAGCTTTCGGCGGCCGCGCCGCGGCGCGGGTGATGCCGATCACCGCCATCGCCGTCGGCAAGGGCGCCGGGGCGGTCTATTCGGCCGACGCTCGGGCGAGGGCCGCCGCCCACGCCCTGTTCGATCCGGTCGGTGTCCTGGCCGATGTCGAGGACGAGAGCCTGATGGACGCGGTGACCGCCGTCTGCGGCTCGGCCCCGGCCTATCTCTACGCCTTCACCGAGGCGCTGGAGGCCGCCGGCGAA
>DATCFQ010000082.1:0-4911 GCA_036509495.1 Caulobacteraceae bacterium | reverse complement strand
GGCCGGCGCGCCGGGGATGTATCCGGAAGACGCGGCCCCGCAGCCGCCCTGGCCGGGCGATCCGGAAGTGCGCTTCCAGCAGGCCATCGGCCGGCGGCCCCGTCAGCCTGTCAAGCCCGAGATCAAGGGCCCTCCGCCGAGTGTGCAGCCGCTGGGCGTGGACCTCTATTCCTCGAAGAATTTCTACAAGGACCGGCCGTCCTGGACCGACCCGCGCTACTACCGCTGCAACACCCCGCGCCAGATCGTCGAGAGCATGTGGGAGAGCGGGCGGATCGGCCCGAACCCGCCGACCTCGGCCTCCTGGGGCGACTGCCAGGCCGACTATCCCAGGAGCCGGATGGTCAGCCCCTATCCCTACAAGACGGCGAAGGAGCACTACGAGGCGCTGCTGGCCAAGGCCAAGGCGCACGGCGGGCCGACCCTCTACACCAAGGCGACGACGCCGGATTGGGACGGCTTCTATGTCCGCGACGACCGGGTCTCGGAGATCTATCCGAAGTTCGCGCCCGACAAGACCGCCCAAAGCCCGCGCCTCGGCGACCGCTGGCAGTGGGGCGGCATCGAACAGGCCTCCACCGTGGTCTCGCTGCTGACACCCGAGTTCCAGACCCGCTACGTCCAGATGCTCTACCACGAGGGGGTCGACAACTCGAAGCAGTGGAGCGCCTCGTTCTGCTACCCCGAGGGGATGATCCGCTGGTGGGCGATGTCCTCGCGCGGCGGCAATTTCGAGCTCAGTCTCACCCCGACGCGGGTGGAGTTCCTGTCGGGCGTCGCCGACAACTTCCTGCGCGAGGTGCTGATCGGCCGCCAGCATGTGCAGAAGGTGCCGCAGTGGTACGGCGAGACCGTCGGCTTCTGGGATGGCGACACCCTGGTGGCCTGGACGGCCAACGTCCAGGGCTGGACCCAGCACACCATGTTCGAATTCTCCGACCGCTTCGAGAGCGTGGAGACCTTCAAGCCGGTCTACTATGCCGATGGGCGGTTCGCCGGCCTGGATCACGAGGCGGTCTGGTACGACCCGCAAGCCTTCGCCCAGCCGCTGCGCGTGCGCGACCGCTACCTGCGCCGGGCGCCGGCGGGGGATGCGGATGCGCGCTTCACCTTCATCGAGTGCCTGTCCAACATCAAGAACGTGAACGGCCGGCCCAGGCAGCTGACCGCCGAGGACCCCGGCTACATCGACTATTACGGCCGGCCGTGGGCCGAAAACTGGGAGAAGTGGTTCGAGCAGGGCTGGGACAAGCCAAGCTCCGAGAAGGCGCCCGCCGACGTGCTGGACCTGTTCAAGTAGGCCGGGCTTGACCTCGGCGACGACGGCGGCGACGGTCCCCTTAACGATAGACGTCGGGAGGGACGTTCATGATGAAACTCGCAAATCCTGCGCCGCTGGGCCTGTTCGGCTTCGCCGTGACGACCATGATGCTCAGCATGTTCAATGTGAAGTGGTTCGGCCTGGACACCTTCCCCCTGATGATGTCCACCGCCTTCGCTTTCGGGGGGGCGGCGCAGTTCATCGCCGGCCTGATGGAATACCCCCGCGGCAACACCTTCGGCCTGGTGGCCTTCTGCTCCTACGGCTGTTTCTGGTTCGCCTTCGCCCTCTACCTGATGGTGTTCGGCGGCAAGGGACCGCTGGCCTACCTGGGCGCCTGGCTGGTGGTGTGGGCGGCCTACACGGTGGTGCTGTGGTTCGCCTCGCTGAAACTCGGCAACAGGCTGCTCTCGCTGGTGCTACTGACCCTGTGGATCGCGTTCCTGCTGCTGGGGCTGAGCCACCTGCTGAACATGGACATCCTGCACACCATCGGCGGCTGGATCGGCATGCTGACGGCGCTGCTGGCCTTCTATGTGGCCTCGGCCGACCTGATCAACGAGGTGCACGGCAAGACCGTCCTGCCCGTCTGAGGCTTCGAGTCAGGGGCCGCGGACGAGTTCGCCTCGTCCGCGGCGCTCCTTCCGGCTAAAGCGCCAGGTGCATGAACCAGTTGAAGGCGCTGGGCTGGTAGTCCGCGAAGGTGTCGCCGTCCACGAAGCCCCGCTTGCGATAGAGGGCCTGCGCCGGCGCGTAGGCCGGCCCTACCCCGGTTTCCAGGCTGAGCCGCCGCATTCCGCGCCGGCGGCCCTCGCCGATGATGTGCTCCAGGAGTGCGCTGGCCACGCCCCGCCGCAGATGCCTGGGATCGGTCCGCATCGACTTCACCTCGCCCGAGCCGTCGCCCAGCGTCTTCAGCGCGCCGATGCCGGCCAGGACGGGGCCCGTCCAGGCGGTCCACACCGTGATGTCCGGCGCCTGGAGACCCGAGAGATCGAGCGCAAATGAAAATCCGGCCGGGGTCTTCGAGCGCGCGTCGGCCAGGTGCAGCGCCAGCAGCGCGCGGGTGGGCTCGCCGGTGAGGTCGTCTTCGCGGATCTCGAACACGCTCGCTACAGCCCCCATGGCGCCTTCGGGTCGTTGCCGCGCTTCAGGTTCCTGAAGCGCGCCAGGGCCCAGAGCGGGAAGAACTTCGCATAGCCGTGGTAGCGCAGGTAGAAGACCCGCGGGAAGCCGCCGCCGGTATAGTGGTCCTCGGGCCAGAGGCCTGAGGCGTCCTGGCTGGCCTGCAGCCAGGCGACGCCCCGCGCCACCGCCGGATGACCGGTCTCGCCCGCCGCCATCAGGCCCAGCAGCGCCCAGGCGGTCTGGGAAGCGCGGGACTCGGCGGGCTCATAGCCCTGGTAGTCCAGCGCATAGCTGTCGCAGCTCTCGCCCCAGCCGCCGTCGGGGTTCTGGATCTTCACCAGCCAGTCCACCGCGCGGCGCATCATGGGCGCCTGGGGATCGATGCCCACGGCGTTCAGGGCGGCGAGCGCCGACCAGGTCCCGTAGACGTAGTTGACGCCCCAGCGGCCGAACCAGCTGCCGTCGGTCTCCTGGTCCTTTTCGATATAGTCGACGG
Source organism: Caulobacteraceae bacterium (assembly GCA_036509495.1). Classification (GTDB taxonomy): domain Bacteria; phylum Pseudomonadota; class Alphaproteobacteria; order Caulobacterales; family Caulobacteraceae; genus JANWHQ01. Next base: position 1,966 of record DATCFQ010000082.1, on the reverse strand, counting down.
CCGCCTTCATGTGCGGGTCGCCCGGCGCGACGCCCATCTGGGCGAGCAGGCCGATGCAGCGGGCCGAGACGTCGACGGTCGGCGGGTCCAGCAGGGCGCCGTGGTCGGCGAAGGGGATGTTGTTCAGGTAATAATAGGCGTTGTCGGCGTCGAAGGCGCCCCAGCCGCCGTTCTTGCTTTGCAGGCCTTTGATCCACTCCGCGCCCCGATCGATCGCCTCGTCATAGCCTGAGGCGCCCAACCGCTTCTGAGCCCGGTCCATGGCCATGGCGACCACCGCGGTGTCGTCGACGTCGGGATAGTGGGCGTTGTTGTACTGGAAGGCCCAGCCGCCCGGCCGCACGCCCGGGCGGGCGTCGGCCCAATCGCCCTTCACATCCAGCACCTGCAGCGGCTTTAGCCATTCCAGGCTGGCCAGCACCCGCCGCTCGGCTTCCTCGCCGCCGGCCTCCATCAGGGCGTGGGCGGCCAGGCCCGTGTCCCACACCGGCGAGACGCAGGGCTGGCAATAGGCTTCGCCCTCCTTGACCACCAGCAGCCGCTCGACCGAACGCCGGGCCAGCATCCGATGCGGATGGTCCTCGCCGTAGCCCAGCACCTCGAACAGCATCACGCTGTTGGCCATGGCCGGATAGATGGCCCCCAGGCCGTCCTCGCCGTTCAGGCGCAGGGTGACGAAGGCGACGCAGCGGTCGATCGCCTTCTGGCGCAGGCCCTTGGGCCAGAGCGGGTCCACCGCCTTCAAAATCACGTCGAGGCTGTTGAAGAACCCGGTCCAGAAGGCGCTGCGGTTGGCCACCGCCGACTTGGGGCGGGCCTTGACCGCGGTCTGGTAGAGTTCGTCGATGCGGACGCCGCGCGCATTGCGGGCGACCGGCTTCTTCACCTGCAGCACCAGCAAGGGCACGATCACCGTGCGCGCCCAGTAGCTCATCTTCGACAGGTGGATCGGGAACCAGCGAGGGACCAGGATCAGCTCGACCGGCATGGTCGGAATGGCCTTCCAGGGCCCCGCGCCATAGAGCGCCAGCTGGAAGCGCGTGAAGACGTTGCTCGCCCCCGCCCCGCCGGCCGCCAGGATCGCCTCGCGGGCGCGGACCATGTGCGCGGCCGAGGTGTCGTCGCCGATCATCTTCAGGCCGAAATAGGCCTTCACGCTGGCGGAGATGTCGAAGGGGCCGCCGTGATAGAGCGGCCAGCCGCCGTGTTCGCCCTGGATGCGGCGCAGATAGACGCCGATCTTGCGCTCGAGTTCCAGGTCCTCGGGTTCGCCCAGGTAGTGCTTGAGCAGGACGAACTCGGCCGGGATGGTGGCGTCGGCCTCCAGCTCGAACACCCAGTGGCCGTCGGCGCGCTGCAGGTCCATCAGCACCCGCGCGGCCTTGCCGATGGCGCGGTCCAGGCCGTCCACGTTGTCGGAAGTGGCGTCGTACATCAGCTCACCAGGTCGGCCGCCGTGCGGCCCGAGCGCAGCGCGCCCTCGATGGTGGCGGGAAGCCCGGTCGCCGTCCAGTCGCCGGCCAGCAGCAGATTGTCCCATGGGGTACGGGCGGACGGCCGCTTGGCGTCCTGCTCGGGGGTGGCCGCGAAGGTGGCCCGCCGCTCCTTGACGATCTGCCAGGGGGGCAGCTCGGGCGGCAGGCGGTGCAGGGCGGCGACGTCGGCCCAGAGCCGCCGGGCCAGGTCCTCGCGGTCGTCGTCGAGCAGCCGGTCGGCGCTGGAGACGGTCACCGAGATGCGATCGGGAAAGGCGAACACCCATTCCGCCGTCCCGCCGATCAGCCCGACCATCGGCTCGGCGCTGGCCGGAGCGGGGAATAGGAAATGGCCGTTGACGATGGCGCGGAAGTCGTCGGGCGCGCTGAGGTCCGGCAGCAGGTCCTGGGCCGCCCAGGGCGGGACCGCCAGGATCGCCACGTCATCGGGGGCCAGCACCACCTCGCGGTCCGGCAGCGACAGGGCGGCG
>DATCFQ010000081.1:0-3368 GCA_036509495.1 Caulobacteraceae bacterium | reverse complement strand
AGCAAGCGACCCTGCACATTGCCGTTGAACTCCATCATCGAGATCATCCCCGACCTATTCCAGGCGGGGTTCTCGCGGTTCTCAAGCACGCTGCGCTCGGCGTCCGTGGTGTCCCAGTTGTCGTAGAGACCGCCGCGGCCATACTCGTCGAGGCACGCGCGAATTTCGTCGGTGTTGTAGCCGGGCAGGTCGAGCAGATCGTTCAGCTCGCCCCGCGTGATCCGAAGTTTCTCGATCACATTCGCGTTACTGATGTCCGCGACGCCGGGGGTGAACCAGATGTCGAACGGCGAGCACCGGTTCCAGGTCAGGGTCGGGACCTGCTGGACAGTCGGCTTGCCGTCCTTGCCCCAGATCACCTTGGGCATGATCTTGACGACGGGGCCCTTGATGCAGGCGAACGGGAAGATCGGCAGGTCGACGATGAACTCGGCGAGCGCGTGGTAGAAGCCGCCCTCCTTGAGCATGCCTTGAATTTTGTCGCCGGCGTTTTTAGCCTGGTCGGCGGCCTTCTTCTTCGCCGCATCCTCCGCGGCATCGAGCAGGGCGTCCTTGCGGTTCTGCACGTCCTGCGGGTCCGGCGCCTGACCAGTGTTCTGCTGGACCATCTGGGCCTCGGCCTGCATGAGCTTGTCGATCTCGGGCCCGACCGACGGGTCCAGGTCGGGGCTGTCAGGCGGATCGAGCGCCCACGGGATGTCCTGTCCGAGGTAGATGTCACGCAGCAGCGAGGAGGCAGCGCGGCACTTCTGCGCGATCAAGCGCGCGTAAACCTGCGAGCCGCCGTTCTTGCTGATCTCGGTGAGTTTGGTTGGCTCATACTGGCCATTGAACGTGCGCAGCGCCGAGAGCATGCGATTGCTCCAGCCGGCGTTGGTGTTGCGATGGTTTCGGAAAATCTCGAACTGGGCCTTCACATAGCCGGCCAGCTCCGGATACTGCGGAGCCGCGGTCTGGGCGTCTTGCGCCTGGGCCGACGCAGTCGCGCGCTGCTGTATCTGCGCTTCGAGCTGCGCGGGCGGGATGACCTGCATTACGCCCTGCTGCCCCAAATCACTCATTGATTTTCTCCGCGTAGGCAGCAAGCCTGCGAATACGGTCCGCGTTTTCTTTCAACAAGCCAAGCGCCGTGTTGCAAGGATGACAGAGGACCGAACGCACAACGTTCGTTTCGTGACAGTGATCAACCTGCCACCCGCGAGAGTGCTCCGGGTCAGGACTGCCACATCCGGCGCAAACGCCGCCCTGTAAGGAGAGCAGTTTCGCCCGGATATCCGGGTCGCCATACTTACGCTCGTCGTGGTTTCGACGATTGTAAGCGAGCTTCTTGCCCCGGTTCTTCAAATACCACCGCGCATTATACTCGGCTACCTTGACCGGATGGGTGAGCCGGTAGGCGGCAGAGGCACGGCGCTGAACTTCAGGGTTGGCGCTTGGCATTGAGACTTCCGATCATTGATGCTCCGGAACCTACCTGCTCACCGTAAACAACTCCTTAACGCACCAAATATTAACGCCTTGGAGATTAGTAATCAGCGACGGAGAAAAACATCATGCTCAACGACCATTCCCCAATCTCGTACTGGCTCGCCAACCTCGCCGGCGCCGGCAGCATCGTAGGCGCGATCCTGGGTTACACCCCGGCGCTGGCCGCGCTGGTTGCGCTGGTCTGGTATCTGATCCAGATCGTCGAGAGCAAGACGGTTAAAGGCATTATCGCCGGACGGCGCGTCCGGAAGCTGGCGCGGCTCAAAGCCCAAGCCATCATGCTGGAGGCGAAACTCGCGCACCCCACCACGCCCTCAGCCGTCGACCCGGATTAAGTCCAGCCCGCGGCTGAGACTTTCGGAGCCGGCCGCGTCGATCGCGGTCGGAGGCGACGAGAGATTTCAGGCACCACACCGCCATGCACGACCAGAGAAACATACTGTAAATCGTCCGCCACATGGCTGAACCCCTCCTTGTCGTTCTTGTCGGGGACCGTTTTCAGCGCACCGGTTTTCATCTTGACGAAGCGGTAACCACCCGACATCGCGCGGCACAGGAAGGGGCACCCTGCGGCAGAGATCATGAGCGCCGGGCCGCCGTTGGTCTGACGCCCCAGAAGCGCCTCGACCGCGCGCAAGCGGGGCTCGATGTCGTTGGTGGGCGCCGGGAAGCAGGGGAGGCCCATGCGTTTGAGAGCATCGAAGCAGCTCTCCTCCGCGATGGAGCCCTTCGCCACGCCGCTCGGGTCGCCGACAATGCATACGCGATATCCGAGATATTTCTCGCCGAACAAGATCGGCTTCAAGTTCTGGCCGACGTGCTTCTCCAGGCCGATGTTCGTGCCGGCGACTTCCTGGTGCACCAGCAGCCTGCCCATGTGGTCCATCTGGCAGATCAGGCTCCACGGGTTGCGCCCGAAGTCCTGGCCGATCAGCAGCGGATATCCCGGGATCGGTATGGTGTCCGGCACGATATGAAAATCAGAGCGGAAGCTGTTCTTGAAAACCGCGGCACCGCTCGGGTCATCGCCGTACTCGGCGTCGACATAGCGCTTCACCCAGTCGCTGTTGGCACCATACATGTTGACGAAGCGCTCATAATACTTGCGCCCCTCGGCGAGCCGCACGGGGTCATCGACCGGCATCTTGATCGTGTGCTCGTTCTGGTGCAGCCAGTTGAGGTTCTCGGCGAGCGGCGCCAGGCCGCCCGGCTGCTTGAAAATCTCCCACTCCTTCGGCGGGTCTTCCATGTGCTTGTGCCACGGCGTCATGTCGGTCGGGAAGTTGGTGTCGGCTATGATCCCCTTCCAAGTCGGAGTGCCGTCAGCGCCAGAAGGATAGCGGCCAATACGGCCGGAGAGAGGAGCAAGGACGTCCAGGTCCATCTCGATGGCCTCAGACATCCACGCCCCTGTAAGCTGCATAGACAGCAGGCGAGCCTGATCCTCTGCGTTCTCCAGCGGAATAAACACCCACTCTGATTGCACGTCGTCGAAGTCGACATGGAACGTACCCTCCGAAACTTTCCAATGGCCGAGCCCGCGCAGCCACGTCTCGCAGTCCTTGAGCACCGTGTCCTTGAGTTGCTTGAGCGTCTGGCGCACGATCGCGTGGCGCGTGTGGCGGATGCCGTCGGCGCCTTTACTCTGTCCCATGCTACGGCGCAGCAGCTCGACCACGCATGCGGTGGTCTTGCCGGAGCCAACGGGGCCCGCAATCAGTCGGCCGAACGAGGCGCTTTTCATGAACCGCGCGCACGTCGGAGGGGCTTTGTAATTGAGGCTCATTTCTTTTCACAGACGTGCTTGTGCGCCTTGCGTATGGCGCGGGTGTATCCGTTGGCTCGCCGACAGCGCATCTGCAGGTAACCCTTGCGCAGCC
>DATCFQ010000080.1:0-2716 GCA_036509495.1 Caulobacteraceae bacterium | reverse complement strand
GCCTGGCCGCGGCTGGGCCGAAGCCATCCGCCAGGCGCTGCACCCCGGCGAGACCCTGATGCTGGGCGCCTATCGCCTGGCGGGCCCGCCCCCTACGCCGCGCGCCTACAACAGCCTGATCGCCGCGCGCGCCACCGCGACCGGACTGCAGGTGACCGGCGTCTACGACAAATATCGCCTGGTGCCGTTCGGCGAATATCTGCCGGCTGCCGAGATCTTGCAGCCGCTGGGCTTCAAGGACCTCACCCACATCGGCGACAGCTTCAGTTTCGGCCCGTCGCCGCGTCCGATGACCCCCGCCGGCGTGCCGCCGGTGCAGCCGCTGATCTGCTACGAGAGCCTGTTCCCGGACCTGGTGCGGGACGCGGTCAACAGGGGGCCCAAGCGTCCCTCGTGGATCGTCAATGTCTCCAACGATTCCTGGTTCGGCGTGACCTCCGGGCCGCTGCAGCACCTGAACCAGGCCAGCTACCGCGCCATCGAGGAGGGCCTGCCCATCGTCCGGGCCACGCCGACCGGGGTGTCGGCGATGATCGACGCCTATGGACGGGTCCCGCCAGGCCAGTCGCTGGGCCTCGGCAAGTCCGGCGTGATAGACGCGCCATTGCCAGGAGCCCTGCCGATCACCACCTACGGTCGCGCTGGAGAAGCGCCCCTGGGCCTGATGTTCCTGCTGTCCATTGCGGCGGCGTTCGAGGCGTGTCGGGCACTGGCCCGTCAAATGACGATGACAAGCTCTTCTCTATGGGAGAAACACGGGCCCCCGCCCGGCAGGTAACGAGACAATACACCTATGAACGACCTGAGCGCCGAATCGTCCAAGTCTCCCAATCCTGTGGATCTTCACGTCGGCGGACGCGTGCGGATGCGTCGCAAGATGCTTGGCGTCAGCCAGGAGCGCTTGGCGGAAGCCTTGGGACTGACCTTCCAGCAGGTGCAGAAATACGAGCGCGGGGCCAATCGCATCAGCGCCTCCAAGCTCTACGAGATCGCCCGCTTTCTCTCCGCCCCCATCGCCTATTTCTTCGAGGGCCTGAGCGACCCGGCTGCCGGCAAGGCCGATCGCCATGACCAGGGGGCCGAGCAGCACGTCCACGGCTTCCTGATGACCAGCGAGGGCCTGGAGCTGGCCGCCGCCTTCCCGCGCATCGGCCGCCCGCACCTGCGCCGCCGCATCCTCGACCTGGTCCGTTCGCTCACCGGAGAGGACGAGACCGCCTAGCGAGGCAAAGCTCACTTGAGCGCATAAGCATATCCTTATACGTCTCTGTCGTTCCGCCGCCGACAGACGCGGCGGCTTGGATTTGCGGAGGCCAGGGTGGCGCGTTCGTCCTATCTGTTCACCAGTGAGAGCGTTTCCGAGGGCCACCCCGACAAGGTGGCCGACCGGATTTCCGACACGGTCGTCGATGCCTTCCTGGGCGCCGATCCCTATGCCCGGGTGGCCTGCGAAACCATGGTCACCACCAACCGCATCATCATTGCGGGCGAGGTGCGCGGGCCGGCCGGCGTCGTCGAGGGTCTGGAGGAGAAGATCCGGGCCGCGGTGAAGGACATCGGCTACGAGCAGGACGGCTTCCACTGGAAGCACGCCGAATACGCCTGCTACCTGCACTCCCAGTCCGCCGACATCGCCATGGGCGTGGACGCCGCAGGCAACAAGGATGAGGGGGCCGGCGACCAGGGCATCATGTTCGGCTACGCCACCAACGAGACGCCCGAGCTGATGCCGGCGACGCTGCAGTACTCGCACAACATCCTCAAGGTGCTGGCCGACGCCCGCCACGCCGACCGCAACATGGGCCTGGAGCCCGACGCCAAGAGCCAGGTCACCCTGGTCTATGAAAACGGCAAGCCGGTGCGCGCGACCTCCATCGTGCTCTCGACCCAGCACAAGGACGGCCTGTCGCCCCAGGATATCCGGGTGATCGTCGAGCCCTATATCCGCAAGGTGATGCCGGACGGCTTCATCACCTCAGAGACCGAGTGGCACGTGAACCCGACCGGCAATTTCGTCATCGGCGGGCCGGACGGCGACTGCGGCCTGACCGGCCGCAAGATCATCGTCGACACCTACGGCGGCGCGGCCCCCCACGGCGGCGGCGCCTTCTCCGGCAAGGATCCGACCAAGGTCGACCGTTCCGCGGCCTATATCGCCAGGTATCTGGCCAAGAACGTCGTGGCCGCGGGTCTCGCCGACAAGTGCACCATCCAGCTCGGCTATGCGATCGGGGTTTCCAAGCCGCTGAGTTTCTACGTGGATCTCCACGACACCGGCCGCGTCGATCCGGCCAAGCTCGAGACCGTGCTGCCCGACCTGGTCGGCGGCTGCAGCCCGCGCTCGATCCGCGAGCACCTGGGCCTGAACAAGCCGATCTACGCCCGCACCACCGCCTACGGCCACTTCGGCCGCCAGCCGGACGCCGACGGCGGCTTCTCCTGGGAAAAGACCGACCTGGTCGGAGAGCTCAAGGGGCTGGCGTAGGCGACGGCAAGCTCCGGGAACCCTCTCCCCTGTGGGAGAGGGTGGCCTGCGGATGCAGGCCGGGTGAGGGGTTGCGCTACACTGGCCGGATAGGCCTTTCGACCCTCATCCGTCGCCTTCGGCGACACCTTCTCCCGCAAGGGGAGAAGGGACGTGTCGCTCAACCCCCCGCCTGTGTCCTCGGAGTCATGGAGCTGTCGCCGAATCTGGCCTAGGCTTGCTTTGCGTCGG
>DATCFQ010000079.1:0-2425 GCA_036509495.1 Caulobacteraceae bacterium | reverse complement strand
CTGGAACAGACCTTCCTGCTCCCCATCCAAGCCATGACCGACCCGGCCATGTCGCCCCTGAAGATCCTGGAACGGCTGAGCGGGCGGGAACTCATTTAAATCCCGCTCGTCCCGGCGAAGGCCGGGATGAGCGGGAAATTGGGACCTAAGCCACCGCCGCTTCCGCCGCCACTACGCGGCTGACGGCGTTGACCACGGCGGCGATGCGCAGGGCGGCCTGGATCTGGACGTTGGTGCAGCCGTGCTTCTTCAGTTCGGCCTCGTGGGCGTCCATGCACATGCCGCAGCCGTTCACCGCCGACACCGCCAGCGACCACAGCTCGAAGTCGCATTTGTCCACGCCGGGTGCGCCGATGATGGTCATGCGCAGGCGCGCGGGCAGGCTGCGGTACTCTTCCCCGCTGCGCAGGAGGTGCAGGGCCCGATAGTAGATGTTGTTCATGCCCATGATGGCGGCGGCTCCCTTGGCCGCTTCCAGCGCCTCGGCGGAGAAGCCGGCCTCCTGGGCCGAGGCCAGGATCGCCTTGATCACCGGGCCGGTCCCCACCGCATGGGCCGAGGCGATGAAGCAGCCCCATTTCTGCTGGTCGCTCAGCACCGTCTCGGCGGCGAGGGACGACAGGTTCAGGCTGAGGTCCTTGGCATAGGCGGGCAGGGACTCTCTGAGGGCGTCGAGGCTCATGGCGGGGCTCCAGCTCGAGGGAACACTAGCCCCCGGGCGGGGGCTGGCAAGCAAGGCGGCTGCGGGGCGCATCGCACCCCGCAGCCTCTTCTCGGCTCAGGCGGCCTGCAGCACCTCGCCGCCGAGCGGCCGGTTGCAGGCGCAGAGCTCATCGGTCTGCAGCGCGTCGACCACCCTGAGCGTGTCGGCCGGCGCGCGGCCCACATTGAGGTTGGTCACATAGACGTGCTGGATGACGCCGAGCGGATCGACCACGAAGGTCGCGCGCTGGGCTACGCCTTCGTCTTCGTCGAGCACGCCGAGCGCCCGGGCGAAGCGGCCGCCCGAGTCGCCGAACTGCCAGATCTGCAGCTTGGCGAGGTCGGGGTGCTCGCGCCGCCAGGCCAGCTTGACGTGCTCGTTGTCGACCGAGCCGCCCAGCACCACGGTGTCGCGCTCGGCGAACTGCGGGTTCAGCCGGGCGAACTCGGCGATCTCGGTGGGACAGACGAAGGTGAAGTCCTTGGGATAGAAGAAGATCACCTTCCACTTCCCGCCGAAGCTCTCTTGGGTGAGCGCCTCGAAGGCGCTCTCGCCGTTCTCCTCGTGGCGCATGAAGCCGGGCTTCACGCCGATGACCTTGAAATCAGGCAGTTTCTGGCCGACGCCTAGCATCGCTTTGTACTCCTCTGGATGGATTGGGTCCGGTTCGTGCGAACCGTCGACTGTCCAGATAGGGAGCCGCGACCCACAAATCCAATCGATTGTTTTTGACTATTCGATAGGGCGAGCCTATGTCACCGCCATGCTCCCGACCCTGCGCCAGCTCCAGTATCTGAAGCTCCTGGCCGAGCACGGCTCGTTCAGCCGCGCCGCCGAGGCCGCCCACGTCACCCAGCCGACGCTCTCGGCGGGGGTGCAGGAGCTGGAGAAGGTGCTGGGCGCCCCGGTGGTCGACCGCGCCCGCTCGGGCGTGATCCTCACCGCCATCGGCGAGGAGGCGGTTAGGCGCGGCGCCGACATCCTGGCCCGCTCCGAAGACCTGGTGCAGGCCGCCCGCAGCGCCGGCCAGCCCCTGACCGGGCGCTTCCGCCTGGGGGTGATCCCGACTGTGGCGCCCTTCCTGTTGCCCAAGACGCTGCCGCTGCTGCGCCAGCGCTATCCCGAGCTCAGCCTCTACCTACGCGAGGACCTGACCCACCGGCTGATCTCGGCCCTGAAGGCCGGCGCCCTGGACGCGGCCTTGATCGCCTTGCCCTATGAAACCCCGGGCCTGGAGACCGCTCGTATCGGCGACGACGAACTGATGGCGGCCCTGCCCAACGGCCACCCCCTCTGCGGCGACGCCAGCATCTCGCCCGAACGGCTGGAAGCCGAAGACCTGATCCTGCTCGAAGACGGCCATTGCCTGCGCGAGCACGCCCTGGCGGTCTGCGGCATGGACCCGCCGCGCCTGGGCGACGAGGGCTTCGCCGCCACCTCGCTGCACACCCTGGTGCAGATGGTGGGCTCGGGCCTCGGCGTCTCGCTGGTCCCGGCCATGGCGGTGGAGGCCGGCCTCGCCCGCGGCGTGCCGATCAGCGTGCTGCAGCTCGACGCCGTAGCCCCCAAGCGCGAGATCGTCATCGCCTGGCGCAAGGGCTCCAGCCGCGGCGTCGAAGGCGCGATGCTGGCCGAGGTGTTCAAGGACGCGCGGGGCGAAATTCCGGCGCGCGCGGAACTCTCTTAATTCCGCTCATCCCCGCGAAGGCGGGGATCCAGGCT
>DATCFQ010000078.1:0-9059 GCA_036509495.1 Caulobacteraceae bacterium | reverse complement strand
GATCTCCAGGCCGCGGTCGTAGATTTCCTTGCTCATCGAAAAGTCTCCTGTGTCTGGCGCGGCTCAATCGACATCGATGGCCGCAAGGGTCTCGGCCGTCTTGGCCATGCAGGTGAAGTCCGAGTCCGGCCCGAACAGCTGGTTGGTGATCGACATGAACTGCCGCACCGACGAGCCGACCACCATGGGCACGCCCATGGCCTCGGCCTCTTCCAGGCACAGGCGCAGGTCCTTGAAGGCCAGGGCGGTGGCGAAGCCGTAGTCGAAGGTGCGCGGCAACACCGAGCGTGGCCACTTGTCCCGCGTGGCGCTGGAGGCGCCGGTCGAGACGTTGAGCACGTCGATCATCAGCTGGGCGTCCAGGCCCGCCCGGGCGCCCATGGCCATGCCCTCGGCGGTGACGGCGATGGTGGCGCAGGAGATCAGGTTGTTGACCAGCTTCATGGTTTGGCCCGCGCCCGGCGCCTCGCCCATGAAGAACAGCTTGCCGAGGACGGCGAGGATGGATTCGCACTGGTCGTAGCTGGCCTTGGGGCCGCCGACCATGATCGCCAGGGCGCCTTCCTTGGCGCCCTTGATCCCGCCCGAGACCGGCGCATCCAGCGCGGCTATGCCCTTGGCCTTCAGGCCATCGTAGACGACGACGGAGACCTTGGTGCCGGTGGTCGAAAGATCGACGAAGGTCTTGATCTTGGCGCCGTGGATGACCCCGTTCGGGCCTAGGGCGGTGTCCTGCACGATCGGGGGGCTGGGCAGGCTGGCGAACACCAGTTCGCAGGCGTCCGCCACATCCTTGGCCGAGGCGGCCCGCGTCGCGCCGCGGTCGGTGAGCGCCTTCACCGACTGGTCGCTCGGGTCCATGACCGTCAGGGTGTGGCCGGCGTCGATCAGCCGGCCGGACATGAGCCCGCCCATGCGGCCGAGCCCGATGAATCCGATATGCATTTTGCTTCGCCTCGAAGTTTGGGGACGTCTGAACTACGCCCCGGAGCCGGATGTCGTCAGGCGGAACGCCGGACCACATCGGGCTCCAGAGTCAAATTTTGGAGCGCGTTCGCGGCGAAACCGCGCACACTTTCGCCTAACGCGCTCCCGGCTCGACGTCCAGCCTGACGACGTCGGCGAGCCCGGGCCGGGCCTGGGGATACTGCTTCAGCACCAGCGGGTCATGCCCCGGAATGATGTGGCGCGGGGTGGGCGCCAGGCGGCGCAGCGTCTGCAGCCCCTCCAGATAGTCGCCGACGTCGGCCAGCACCGGGAAGGGGTGGTTGCGCTCCAGGTTGGCGTAGAGGTGCGTCGCGTCCGAGGCCAGCACCACCGGCCCCCGCGCCGTGTTCACCCGCATCACCTGCAGCCCCTTGGTGTGGCCGCCCAGCTTGTGCAGGGTGATGCCGGGCGCGAGCTCGGAGTCGCCGTCGTGGAACTGCACCTTGCCCTCGAACACCCGGCCGACCATGGCCTGGACGTCCTGGGCCTCGAACGGGAAGCGCATGATGGCGTGGCACATGCACCGGCCGGTGCAATAGGCCATCTCCGCGTCCTGGATGTGGAAGCGGGCGTTGGGGAACAGGTCGAGGTTTCCGGCGTGGTCGTAATGCATGTGCGAGATGATCACGTCCTCGACGGTCGCGGCGTCGACGCCGATGCTCTTCAGCCCCTCGGCGATCGGCAAGGTGGTGATCCGCCCGCGCCGCTTGGCCACCTCCGGATCGAAGCCGGTGTCCAGCACATAGGTCTTGGTCGCGCCCTTGATCGCCCAGACGAAGTAGTCGAGCGGCATGTCGGTCTCATGGTCGTCGCCGCCGATGAAGTTCTCGGCGGACTTGCGCGCATGGTGGCCGTAACGGACGGCGTAGATCTCGTAGGTGTCGGTCACTTTGGCGCGTCTCCGATGCACGGATGCGGCAGGCCGGGCTGCCCCCCTCTCCCTTCAGGGGGAGGGGCAGGGGTGGGGGTCCGCGCCGGCCGACCAGCTGCGAACGGCGCCGCAGTCGCTGCGGAGCGAATCTTTGGACCCCCTCCCTCGATCCCTCCCCCTGAGGGGGAGGGAAGAGGAGCGTGGGCCCTCATTTCGCGTAGAACCGGATCGGCAGCCGCGCCGGGCCGTGGCCGATCGTCGTGACCCACCATTCCGGATCGCCGGCCGCCTCGAAGCGGTCCACCCGTTCGATCAGGGCGCCGAACAGGGCGTCGGCCTCGAGCTGCGCCAGGGTGCGGCCGACGCAGGAGTGGATGCCGTAGCCCCAGCTGACATGGCCGCGCAGGTCGCGCTTGATGTCGAAGCGCTCGGGGTCGTCCCACTTGCGCGGGTCGCGGTTGGCCGCGGCGAACAAGAGGCCGCAGCGCGTGCCGGCCGGGATCACGTAGTCCTCGATCTCGACGTCCGTCATGGCGATGCGCCCGGCCATGCGCGAGGGCGAGTCCCAGCGCAGCGCCTCGTCGAAGGCGTTCCTCAGCAGCTTGGGTTCGGCCTGCAGCAGCTTCCACTGGTCGGGGAACTGGCAGAACGCCCGGATCGCATTGGCCATGGTGATCACCGTGGTGTCGGCGCCGGCCGACAGGATGGTCATCACCAGCAGGTGCGCCTCCTCGGGGGTGATCTCGCCGCGGTCGGCGGCCAGGTACATCTGCATCCCCAGGCTGTCCGGATCGAGCTGCTCGCGCGAGCAGGCCCAGGCCGCCCATTCCAGCAGGGGCTCGGCCCCGGTCATGGCCTCCTGGAACAACTCATTCATCGGCCCCATGGTCGCCCAGACCGCATGGCCGAAGGCGCTCATCTGCTCGCGGCCCTTGTCGGGCATGCCGATGACGTCGGGCAGCACCTTGTGCACGAACGGGGCGGTGATCTCGGCCACCGCGTCGATCTCCTGGCCGGCCTTGGCCAGCAGCGCGTCGACCTGCTGGGCGGCGATGCGGTCGAAGTGCTCGGCCATGCTCTTCAGCGTCCGCGGCGACAGGGCGGTGGCCACGATGGCCCGCACCCGGCCGTGCTTGGGCGGATCGTCGGTCAGCAGGATCTCGGGGCGCACCGAATTAGGGTCGTGCCAGGGGCGCGAGGTGTTCGAGAAGTTCTCCCACTCCCGGAGGCCTTCGGTGACGTGCTCCCAGCGGCCGAGCACGGCGATCTCCTCGCGGTTCAGCCAGACCACCGGCGCCAGCTCGCGCAGCCGGTCATCGACCGCCCGGGCGTCGAGCACCGCCTCGCGGCTGAACACGTCGTCGTCGATGGCAGGAATGGCGGCCGGCATCCGTTGCGTCTCCGAAAGCGCGGGTCTGAGGCTCTGTTGCGCGCGAGCCACCTTAGCCGCCCCGCCGCGGGCGGTTCAATGCGCCGGCGCCGCTCTCTTTTTCACCGTCATTCGCGGGCTGGTCCCGCGAACCCATACACGCCTCGCTCTCCGGTGATCATGGATCGGCGGAACAAGTCCGCCGATGACGGTAGGAGGGAGAGGCACGCCTCATAACCTCCAAGCTCCGCCCTTGCGGTATGCTGCGACGCAACATATATCCCTCGCAACCGCACACACAGGAGGTTCGGTCATGACTCGTTTTCTGAAGTGGCTGGACAAGCTGGCGATGACCAGCCCCTACGCCGAAATGCGGATCTTCGATCTGCACTAAAGAGTACCAGTAGCGTAGCGTAACAGTGGCGTATCAAAGCCCCGGCCGGTCTTCCGCGCCGGGGCTTTTCGCATCTGCGGCGCTGGGCGCTGCGCGGCCGGGTCAGATTTACTTCCCAGCCCCGAACGCCTAGGCCTCCTCCGCATACGGAAATGGGGGCGACTCGCCGCGTGCGGCGGGCAGGAGACAGGACATGCTGGGCTGGTTTCAGGCGCTCATGCCCAAGGAAGAGCGCTTTTTCGATCTGTTTTCGGCCCATGCCGAGACCCTGGTGAAAGGGGCCGAAGCGCTGCGCGAGCTGCTCGATGGCGGCGCCGGCGTCGCCGACTGCTGCGCCCGCATCATCCGCCACGAGCATGAGGCCGACCTGGTCACCCGCGAGACCCTGCTGGCGGTGCGCCGGACCTTCATCACCCCCTTCGACCGCGTCGACATCCAGGGCCTGGCCACCTCGCTCGACGACGCCATCGACCAGATGCAGAAGACCGCCAAGACCATCACCCTCTACGAGGTGCGCGACTTCGAACCGAAGATGCGCGAGATGGGCGACCTGATCCTGCAGTCCTCGCGGCGCACGGTCGAGGGCGTGGGCCTGCTCCGGGCGCTGCGCCAGAACGCGGCCCGGCTGAACGCCTTCGCCGAGGAGATCACCCAGCTGGAGGAGCGCGCCGACGCGGTCCACGACGATGGGCTGAAGGTGTTGTTCCAGCGGTGCGGCAAGGCCGACGCCATGGGCTTCATCATCGGCCGCGACATCTACAGCCACCTGGAGAAGGTGATGGATCGCTTCGAGGACGTGGCCAACCACGTCAGCGGCATCGTCATCGAGCAGCTCTGAGCCCAGGCGAGCGCAGCTGGTGGACCTCTCCTTCGCGATCCTGGTCGGCCTCATCGGCGTGGCCCTGGTGTTCGACTTCCTCAATGGACTGCACGACGCGGCCAACTCCATCGCCACCATCGTCTCGACCCGCGCCCTGTCGCCCCGCCAGGCGGTGGCCTGGGCGGCCTTCTTCAATTTCGTGGCCTTCCTGGTGTTCGGCCTGCACGTCGCCAACACCGTCGGATCGGGGATCATCTCGCCGGCCCTGGTCGACGACCGGGTGATCTTCGGGGCGCTCGGCGGCGCGATCATCTGGAACATCGTCACCTGGGTTGCCGGCATGCCCTCGTCGAGCTCCCACGCCCTGGTCGGCGGCCTGATCGGCGCGGGGGTGGCCAAGGCCGGGCTGAAGGCGATCGTGTTCTCTGGGGTCAGCAAGACCATCGCCGCCATCGTGCTTTCACCGGCCCTGGGCTTCGCGCTCGGCCTGTTTTTGATGCTGGGCGCGTCCTGGATCTTCGTGCGGTCGACCCCGACCCTGGCCGAGAAGGTGTTCCGCCGGCTGCAGTTCGTCTCGGCGGCGCTCTATTCGCTCGGCCATGGCGGCAACGACGCCCAGAAGACCATGGGGGTGATCGCCGTCCTGCTCTACGCCCACGGCCTGAGCCACGGTCACTTCCACGTGCCGTTCTGGGTGGTGCTGAGCTGCCAGGCGGCTATGGGCCTGGGGACGCTGCTCGGCGGCTGGCGGATCATCCACACCCTGGGCTCGCGCATCACACGGCTGTCGCCGATGCAGGGCTTCTGCGCCTCCGCCGGCGGGGCCATCACGCTGTTTCTGGCCACCGGCCTGGGGGTGCCGGTGTCCACCACCCACACCATCACCGGCGCGATCATGGGCGTGGGCGCGGCGCGCCGGGTCTCGGCTGTGCGCTGGAACGTCGCCCAGAGCATCGTCATCGCCTGGGTCGTCACCATGCCCGCCGCCGCCCTGATGGCCGCCGCGATCTACTGGCTGACGCGGCTGGTCTGAGCGAGGGGTCTCCCCCGTGAAGCGCCGCTCCATTTCACCACCAAGAACACCAAGCACACCAAGGAAGACTTTGAGCGCGGAGCGCTCGATGGGTCGCTTCCGAGATCGTCCGGACATGCCGCGTCCAGCTCGACCCCTTGGTGTCCTTGGTGTTCTTGGTGGTGAAATAGGGCGGGCTGCGCCGCGCATCCGGAAGGGGGAAGGGGCCTGCGCTCAGTATCTTCGTGAGCCAGCGCAGGCTTGAACTAGCTGTGCCGTGAGAATCGGCTGGCCGCTATGTGACAGAGTGACCGTCCGCCCCTTGCGGCAAGCCCCGCGAACGGCTCAGCATCCGTCCAGGAACATCATCGGGGAGGACGGCCATGGCTCTCAGTCGGGCGGACCAGCTGCGCGCCCAGGGCCATCCCCTGTTCAATGACCGCAAGCTGAAACTCGGCACCTTCTGCACCAATCTGTCGGGCGGCTGCACCATGTCGGACATCGACGGGGTGCTGGACGCCGACTGGGCCAGCACCGCCGAGCTGGCGCGACTGGGCGAGGCCATGGACTTCGAGGCCCTGGTGCCGGTGGCGCGCTGGAAGGGGTTCGGCGGCCGGCTCGACTTCAATTCGGCGGGGTTCGAGACCTATGCCTGGGCGGCGGCGATCTCCGCCCTGACCCGCCGCTCGGGCGTCTTCGCCACCTCGCACGTGCCGACCATCCACCCGATCATGGCCGCCAAGCAGGCCATGACCATCGACCACATCTCCGGCGGCCGCTTCGCCCTCAACGTGGTCACCGGCTGGCACCAGCACGAGATCGAGATGTTCGGCTCGCCCCTGCTGGAGCACGACCGCCGCTACGCCATGGCCGGGGAGTGGCTGGAGATCATCAAGCGGCTGTGGACCGAGGACGACCCCTTCGATTTCGAGGGCCAGTTCTACCAGATCCGCTCCGGCTCCATGCAGCCCAAGCCGATCCAGAAGCCCCATCCGGTGATCATGTGCGCGGGGGTCTCCAGCAAGGGTCGCGAGTTCGCCGCCCGCCACTGCGACGTCAGCTTCGTCAACCTGGATTCCCAGGACCTGGAGGACATGCGCGCCCGGGTGAAGCTGGTGCGCGACCAGGCCCGGGGCGAGTTCGGCCGCGAGATCCAGGTCTGGACCAACGCCTACATCTTCCAGGGCGACAACGAGGCGGACGCCCGCCGCTCCTACCAGCACGCGGTGTTCGAGCGCGGCGACTGGGAGGGGGCGGAGAATTTGCTGACCATCATGGGGATCAATTCCCAGTCGATCCCGGCCGAGGTGCTGCCGCTGCTGAAGGAGCATTTCATCGCCGGCTGGGGCGGCTTCCAGATCCTCGGCGGCGCCCCTCAGGTGGTGGACAAGCTGGACCTGCTGCACCGCGCCGGCTTCGATGGCGTGCTGCTCTCCTGGCCCCGGTTCATCCAGGACATGCGTCGTTTCCAGGCCGAGATCTATCCCCTGGTGCAGCAGTCTGGGTTAAGGTGAAGCTATCAACCTTGACGCGCGAGACCATCGAAAGGCCCGCGACATGAGCGCCTCCGCACTCCTCCTCGACAATGTCACCAAGCGCTTCGGCGACTTCGCCGCGGTGGACGGGTTGAGTTTCGCCGTTCCCGAGGGCGGGGTGTTCGGCTTCCTGGGCGGCAATGGCGCGGGTAAGACCACCTCGCTGCGCATGGCGCTGGACATCATCCAGCCGACCTCCGGCCGCATCGAGGTCATGGGTTCGGCGCCCAGCCGCGAGAACGCCGCCCGCATCGGCTTCCTGCCCGAGGAGCGCGGCCTCTATCGGCTGATGAGCGTGCTCGACACGGTGGTCTATTTCGGCCGGCTGAAGCGGATGGGCAAAGGCGCGGCGCGCAAGGCTGCGATGGGGCTGATCGAGCGCCTGGGCCTGCAGGACCGGGCGGCGACGCCGGTGTCCAAGCTGTCCAAGGGCCTGGCCCAGAAGGTCCAGCTGGCCACCGCCCTGGTCAATTCGCCCCGGCTGCTGCTGCTCGACGAGCCGTTCTCGGGCCTCGACCCGGTGAACCAGGGGGTGCTGGAAGAGGTCATCCGCGAGCTGGCCGCGGGCGGTGCGACCGTGGTGTTCTCCACCCATGTGATGCAGCACGCCGAGCGGCTGTGCGACCGGCTGCTGCTGCTGGCGCGGGGCCGCAAGGTGTTCGAGGGGACCCAGGACGAGGCCCGGGCCGCCCTGCCCAGCCGCCTGACCCTGACCTGCCGCGCCGACCCCGCCGCCCTGCCGGGCGTGGCCTCCGCTGCGGCGGTCGGACCGGCCAGGGAGGGCTGGACCCCCTTCGAGGTCACCCTCGGGACCGGCGCCGATCCCGGCGACCTGCTCGAGGCCTGCACCGCCCAGGGCTTTGCACTGCGTGGCTTCGACATCCATCGCCCCGCCCTGCACGAGGTGTTCATCCACCTTGTCGGCGCCGACCAGGAGATCATCCGATGAGGTCCGCCCTGCTGGTGGCCGTCCGCGAGTTCCGCCAGATCCTGTCGACCCGGGGCTTCTGGGTGATGCTGCTGATCGTGCCCGTGGCCATCACCGTCTCGGCCTTCGCCTCCACCGTCTTCGCCCCCCAGACCAGCTCGGCCTACAGCCTGGTCGACGCTTCGGGCCGCTATGGCGCTGCGATCGAACGTCGGCTGGAGTTGAACTATCAGCGCGAGGCTCTGCGCAACCTCTCCACCTATGTGGACCGCTGGAAGCTGGGCTCGGTCGATCCCGGCGCGGTCTGGGCCCGGCGGGACGCGTTTCCCACCGACGCGGCGGTGGCCCAATTCATCGCCGAGGGCGCCAGCGCCGCGGCCCTGCGCCGGCTGCAGCCGCACGTTCCCGCAAGTGCGCCGGCGTTCAAGCCGCCGCGCCGGGCCTATGTCGAGATCGCGCCGCCTCGCGGGGTTCCGACGGGCCAGGGTCCCGAGGCCTTCGGCCGCGCCATCACTGCGCCGATGCAGAACGATGTCGTGACGCCGGAGGGCAAGCGGCCCTTCGGCCTGGCCGTCTACCTCCCCAAGGATTTCGGCGCCCCGGGCTCGGTCGCCCGTATCTGGACCAACGGCCGCGCCAGTGCGCCGCTGATCGACGCCGTCCGCCAGGAGCTGACCCAGGCGCTCCGCCACGGCGCGCTGCAGGGCGCCGGACTGTCCGCCGACGCGGCGGCCCGGATCGAGACCCTGACCGCCCCGATCCAGGTCACCGAGCCGCCGCCCGGGGCCGGGCGCGGGGTGATCGTCACCCGTTCGATCGTCCCCCTGGCGCTGGTCTATCTGCTGCTGATGACCGCCATGACCACCGGCGGGATGATGCTGCAGGGGGTGATCGAGGAGCGCTCCAACAAGCTGCTGGAATCGGTCCTCGCCTGTATCCGCCCCGCCGATCTGATGCACGGCAAGCTCTTGGGCCTGGGCGGGGTGGGTCTCACCGTCGTCGCCGTCTGGACCAGCTGCGCGGTGGCCGCGGCCATGCTGATCCCGGGTGGAATCGTCGCCGACCTGCTGCGGCCCTCGCTCACCGCGCTGGACCAGCCATGGATCGTCGCGGCGCTGATCTTCTATTTCCTGAGCGGCTATG
>DATCFQ010000077.1:0-25163 GCA_036509495.1 Caulobacteraceae bacterium | reverse complement strand
GGTGATCATCGGATCGGGCCTGGTCAGCGCCCTGTGTGGCCTTTCCATGGGGCTGGGCGCCTTCATCGCCGGCCTGCTGCTGGCCGAGACCGAGTTCCGCCACGAGATCGAGGTGCTGATCGGGCCGTTCCGCGACCTGTTGCTCGGCCTGTTCTTCGTCTCGGTGGGGCTGGGCCTGAACCTCGGCCTGATGGTGCGCGAGCCTGGCCTGATCGCAGCCGTGGCCCTCGGCATGATCGCTCTGAAGGCCCTGGTGGGAACCGGCCTTGGCCGGGTGTTCGGGCTTCGGGCCGGCGCGGCGCTGGAGACCGGGCTGATGGTCGGGGCGGGCGGCGAGTTCGCCTTCGTGATCCTGCGCCAGGCCACCGACTCGCACCTGCTGGCGCCCGACCTCGCCCAGGCCCTGGTGGTCTCCGCCACGCTCAGCATGTTCGCCATCCCGCTGCTGGGCGCGCTCGGCGCCCGGCTCGGCCGCGCCCAGGCCCGCACCGAGGCCACTGCGAAAGCCGCGCCGCCGGCCGAGCCCGCGGCCAGGCCGCGGGTCCTGGTGGTGGGTTACGGCCGGGTCGGCAAGCTGGTCGGCGAGATGCTCGACCGGCACCAGATCGCCTGGGTTGGCGTCGACCGTGACTTCCGCCCGGTGGAGGCCGCCCGCCGCGCGGGACGCGAGGTCTACTATGGCGACGCCTCGCGGCCGGAGCTGCTGCAGCGCCTGGGCCTGGACACGGCGCCGGGCGTGGTGCTGACCACCGACCAGGCCGAGGCGGCCGAGGCGGTGACCGCGGCGATCAAGCGGCTGCGGCCGGACGTGGTGCTGGTCGCCCGCGCCCGCGACGCCCGCCACGCGCGCCGGCTCTATGCGCTTGGCGCCACCGACGCGGTGCCCGAAACCATCGAGGCCAGCCTGCAGCTCTCCGAAGCCCTGCTGGTCGACCTCGGCGTCCCCATGGGCCCGGTGATCGCCTCGATCCACGACAAGCGGGAGGAGATCCGGAAGAGTTTCAAGGACGGGTGAGCCCGTTCGTGGGGTTCGTGAGGTTCGTGGTCGAGTCTTGCGGCGCCTGTGCGGCTCAGTCTTCCGGCCTGGAACCACGAACCTCACGAACCCCACGAACCGAAGCGGCTTCAAGGTCGCATTCCTCCCGGACCGCCGGATCGGGCTCAGACGCGGCGTGCTCGCGCGCCAAGGCATCGAACTCCGCTTGATCAAGCATCTGGCTGAGGGCCCAAACCGCCGCCCCCCTGACCAGCGGAGACGCGTCGTCCAGCCGCGCCCGCGCACATGCCGCCAGCTCCGGATCACCTGAGTTGCCGACGGCGTAGAGGACGTTGCGGACGAAGCGGTCGCGGCCGATGCGTTTGACCGGGCTCTTGCGGAAGAGGGCGCGGAACCCCGCGTCGTCCAGGGCGGCGAGGTCGGCGAGGGCCGGGGCCTTCAGCTCATCGCGGGCGTGCAGAGCCTGCTCGTGGGCCGCGGCGGCGAACTTGTTCCAGGGACAGACGGCCAGGCAGTCGTCGCAGCCGTAGATGCGGTTGCCCATGGCCTCGCGATACTGCCGCGGCATCGGGCCCTTGTGCTCGATGGTCAGGTAGGAAAGGCAGGCGCGGGCGTCGAGTTGGAACGGGGCTGGGAAGGCCCCGGTCGGACAGACGTCGAGGCAGGCCTGGCAGGAGCCGCAATGCTCGCCGCCGGGCGCATCGGGCTCCAGGGCGAGGTCGGTCAGCACCGCGCCCAGGAACAGCCAGGAACCGTGCTCGCGCGACACCAGATTGGTGTGCTTGCCCTGCCAGCCGAGGCCGGCCGCCTCGGCCAGCGGCTTCTCCATCAAGGGCGCGGTGTCGACGAACACCTTCAGCTGACCGCCCAGCCTCGAGACCATCCAGCCGCCCAGCTGCTTCAGCCGGCCCTTGATCAGCTCGTGATAGTCGTCGCCCTGGGCATAGACCGAGATGGCGCCGAGGTCCTTGCGGGCCAGGATCCGAAGCGGGTCTTGGGCGGGCCCATAGCTCATGCCCAGCACCACCGCCGAGCGGGCGTCCGGCCACATCGCGCGGGGGTGGCTGCGCCGCTCGAGCGTCTCGGCCATCCAGTCCATGGAGCCGTGCCGGCCGGCCTCGACAAAGGCCTCCAGCCGCGCGCCGGCGGGCCAGGGCTGATCGACCGAGGTGAAGCCGCAGGCGTCGAAGCCAAGTCCTTTGGCCCTGCGGCGGATCTGGTCTTTCAGCGGCTCAGAAGTCGAGGTCGGCATAGTGGGCGGCCGGGGCGAGGCCCGGCTGCCGGTCGCCGAGAAGCGGCCGGAACGACGGCCGGGACTTGATCTTCATGTACCAGGTCTTCGCCGCCGGGAAGTCGCGCCAGGGCACGTCGCCGAAGTAGTCGATGATCGACAGGTGAGCCGCCGCGGCGATGTCGGCCAAGGTGATGCGCCCGCCGGCCAGCCAGTTGCGGTCCTCGGCCAGACCCTCGATGTAGGCCAGATGCACCCTGAGGCCCTCGCGGCCCTGCCGCATGGCCGCATGGTCGGGCGCGCCCAGCCGCAGCAGCCGCTTCTCCATCTTCTCGTGGATGAGGAAGGAATTGACCTCGAAGTCGAACTTGCGGTCGAACCACTGCATCAGCCGCCGCGCTTCGGCCCGGCGCCCCGGATCGCGCGGCAAGAGCGCCGGCTCGGGCTCGGTCTCCTCGAGGTGCTCCAGGATGGCCCGGGCCTCGCAGATCACCAGCTTTTCGCCGTCGCGCACCTCCACCAGCACCGGCGTCAGGCCGGACGGGTTCAGCGCCTTGAATTCGGGGCGCCCCTCGTAATAGCGCTCGATCACCTCCTCGAACGGCAGCTTCTTCTCGGCCAGGGCGAGGCGCACCTGGCGGGAGGCTGGATCGAGGTGGAAATGATGCAGCGTGCGCTGTGCGCTCATGCCCGGGGAGCTTTTGACAATGAGCGGTAAATAGACACCCGCAGCCCTTACCTTCCAGTTACCATTTCCCCACGCCATTCAGCAGCTTAGCCATGGCGGCCCTTTACCTCGCATTCAGCCCGCTCGTTTAGGCTGGGGCCGATGCTGTGGTCGATGATTTTCACCGCCGTCGCCTTTCTGGTGTTCGGCCTGCTGCGGCAGGCGTGGCCGTGCAATCCGGACCGGCCGCGCTGGTACAGCCGCGAGACGGGCGCGAACCTCATCTACTGTCTCTTGTCCTTCATCCTCTACGCCAACCTCACCGCCATCCTGACCCGGCTGCTGCTCCAGGGCCTCTATGGCGGCGAAGGCGAGAGGCTGTTCCAGGCGATCGAGACGGGCCGCGGATGGCTGTCGCGCCTGCCGGTGCTGGTCCAGGCCGGGCTGATGATCTTCATCGTCGATGTGATGCAGTACTGGCTGCACCGCGCCTTCCACACCCGCTGGCTGTGGCCGTTCCACGCCGTGCACCACAGCCCCATCGAGCTCGACTGGTCGGCGACCTTCCGCATCCATCCGGTCAACTTCATCTTCTATGACACCCTGGCCGCAGTGGTGACGCTGCTGATGGGCTTCTCGCCCCTGGCCTTCGTCATCGTGGCGCCGTTCAACTTCTTCTCGGCCGCCTTGGTCCACGCCAATCTGAACTGGACCTTCGGGCCGTTCCGCTACCTGTTCGCCAGCCCGGTGTTCCACCGCTGGCACCACGCCTCCGATCCGGCGATCCACGACAAGAACTTCGCCCCCACTTTTCCCTTCCTCGATGTGATGTTCGGCACCTTCCACATGCCCGAGGGCGAGCTGCCGGACGCCTTCGGGGCCGAGGGGGTGCCGACCGACGTGCTGGGCCAGCTGGCCCATCCGTTCCTCGCCGTCGGCAGGATGCTGGGCGGCGCCCATCGCCGCGCGCCCGAGGCCGCCGCCCGGCCATGAGCGGATTCGATCCGGCCGCCGCGGCCGCCGCCTATGTGCAGCAGCTGCCGGCCGCAGAGCGCGCCGCCGCCGCTTCACACACAGCCTGGAGCGAGGGCCTGGGCCTGGCCGTTGTCGCCGTCCTGCTGCTGGCCTGCTGGGCCATCGCCCGCTCGGGCCTGTTGATCCGCATCTGTGCGCGGATGGACGCGGCCGGCCGGCCAGGGTGGATGGCCGGCTCGGCCTGCGGCGCCGTCCTGGCCGGTCTCGCCGCCCTGGCCGTGACGCCCGTGGAGCTGGTCGGCGCGGTTCTCGCCGGCGAGGCGCCGCTCGCCGCCCTGGCGATGGCGCTGCGCCAGGACGCCGTCTACGCCCTGGTTGGCGCCGTCGCGGCGCCCCTGCTGTTCGGCCTGATCCGGCTGGCCCCGCGAGCCTGGCCGCTGATCTGCGGCGGCTTCCTCGCTACCCTGGTCTTCGCCTCGGTCTGGCTGCCCTTCGCCGAGGCCTCCGGTCCGCCGCCGCTGCCGGCCGCGCCGGCCGGCGCCGCGCGCTCGGGGCTGTTGCGCCTGATCGGCGAGACCCATGTCCCGGCCTCGGAGGTCTATATCTCGGCCAATCCGGCCATCGACGCGGACGTCACCGGCGTCGGATCCGCGCGGGTGGTGATCAGCCGGGGCCTCTGGGCCAAGGCCTCGCCCGAGGAGCTGCGCGGCAGCGTCGGCCACCTGATCTCCCACTATGTCCACCACGACCAGCTCTCCATCGCCCTGCTGCTGGCGGCTCTGACGGTCGGACTGTTCCTGGCGGCCAAGGCGCTGTTCGAGCCCGCGGCCAAGCTGCTCGGCGCGGCGGTGAACAGCCCGGACGATGCGGCCGGCGCCCCGGTGCTGCTGGCCATCGCCGCGGTCTATCTTTGCGGCGCGATCTGCGCCGATCATGCCTTCATCCGGGCGATCAATGTGCGCGCCGACCAGTATTCACTGGACCACGCCCGCGCGCCTGACGGCCTGGCGATGGCGCTGCTGCACGAGTGGAAGGGCCAGGAGGTCGACCCCTCGCCGCTGCAGGAGGCGCTGTTCTACGACCATCCCGCGCTCGAGGGCCGGCTGCTGCACGCCATGCGCTGGAAAGCCGCCCACGGCGGCTAGGCCTTGGCTGCCTCCGCCGCCGGGTGATCGGAGTGGCGGTCGCTCTCGGCGAAGGCCCCGCCGTGGGCCTCGGCGCGGTCCTCCGGATCGGCGTGGATGATGATGTCGGCGGCCGGAAAGGACTGCAGCACGCGGTTCTCGGCGTCGACCACCACCTGGTGGGCCTGCTCCAGGCTGAGTTCGGGGTCGAGGTCGGCGTGCATCTGGATGTGCACATAGGGGCCCGAGGCGCGGGTCCGCAGCTGGTGCACCCCGCGCACGCGGGGATCGGAGGTCATGCGGCTGACGATCTCGGCGCGCGCCCCATCCGGCAGTTCGTGGTCGAGCAGCTGCTCGGAGCTGTCACGGAACACCTTGACCGCCCCCCAGACCAGCCAGCCGGCGACGACCAGGCCCGCGGCGGCGTCGATGCGCGGCGAATGCAGCAGGGCGGCCAGGCCGATGCCGATCAGGGCGGCGATGTTGGACAGCAGGTCCATCATGTAGTGGGCCCGGTCGCCGGCGACGGCGACCGACTGAGCCTTGGACAACACCCGCGTCTGGGCCCTGAGCAGGATCACGGTCAACACCAGCGAGATGGCCATGGCGCCGAGCGCCCAACCTTCGTCGCGGATCGGCTGGGGCGTGATCAGGTGGCGGACCGCCTCCTGGCAGATCAGGGCGGCCGAGGCGAACACCAGCCCCGCCTGCAACAGGCTGGCGAAGGCCTCGCCCTTGCCGTGGCCGTAGCGGTGCTCGCGGTCAGGCGGAGCGGCGGCGTAGCGGACGGCCAGATAGGTCGCCAGCGCGGCGATGATGTCGAGGGCGGAATCGGCCAGGGAGGCCAGGGCGGCGATCGAGCCCGAGGCGATAAAGGCCGCCAGCTTCAGGGCGCTGAGGATCGCCGCCGTGGTCACCGACAGGCGGGTGACCTTGCGGGTCAGGGCCGCGGTCTCGGCGATCGGCAAGCCGCCGAAGCGGGCCCTGCCGCTGGGGGCCCTGCCGTTGGGGGCCTTGTCGTTACGGGCTTTGTCGTTGCGGTTTGGGGCCATGGCGCTAAGCTCACTATAGCGGCGGAGCGAAGCCGGGAAAAAGAGCGTCCGCCGCGTGGCCGCGACGGACGCGTCAGGTCTTGGACCTCCATCCAAGGCGTTAGATTGCAGAGCCGAGACGCACGCGCCTAATCACCATGGCGTGAGGGCGCCCGGCACCGCTTCCGCGCGAGTGACCCCGCGCCTGTTCGCCCGACCGAGGAAGCGCTATCTGCACGCCCGATGCAGCGCGTCGCCCTCCTCACGGCCGATTGGCGCGACCCCGGAGAGGTCCTTCAGGGCTTCGCCGAGGAGCCGTTCGCGCTCGCCCTGCTGTCCGGCGGCGGCGGGATCCGCGGCCGCTGGTCCTATCTGGCGCGCCGACCGGCCCTGACCCTGACCCTGAACCCGGCCGATCCCGGCGACGCCTTCGCCCGCATGGCCGCGCTGCTGGGACCGGATGCAGAGGCCGATGCGGACGGGCCGCCGTTCCAGGGGGGCCTCGCCGGCCTGATGGGCTATGAGCTGGCCGCGCGGCTGGAGTCCGCGGGGCACGGGGGCCATCCCGACTGGCCGCAACTGGCCTGCGGCCTCTATCCGGCGGTGCTGGCTTTCGATCATCAGGCGCGACGGGTGATCGCCGTCGGCCGCGGCGAGGACGCGGGCAAGGCGCGGGCGCGGGCCGAGGCGATGCTCGAGCTGCTCTCGGCTCCGGCGGCCGCGTCGGCTCCCCAGGGGGCGCCGCTCTCGGACGCCTTCGAAGCGATGACGCCCGGCGAAGCCTATGAGCACTCGGTCGCCGACGTGGTCCGGCGGATCGGCGAGGGCGAGATCTTCCAGGCCAACATCGCCCGGGCCTGGGGCGGCCGGCTGCTGGCCGGGGTCACGCCCGCCGATCTGGTCCGGCGGCTGGTCGCCGCCAGCCCGGCGCCCTTCGGGGCCTATTTCCGCCTGCCCGGCCGGGCGGTGGTCTCCAACTCCCCCGAGCGGTTCGTACGGGTCTCGGCCGAGGCCGGGCTCAGGGTCGAGACGCGGCCGATCAAGGGCACGCGGCCGCGCGGCTCGACGGCGGAGCAGGACGAATCGCTTCGCCAGGAGCTGCTGGCCTGCGAAAAGGACCGGGCCGAGAACCTGATGATCGTGGACCTGATGCGCAACGACCTCGCGCGCGTCTGTCCGCCCGGCACGGTGGAGGTGACCGAGCTGTTCCAGATCGAAAGCTTCGCCAACGTCCACCATCTGGTCTCGGCGGTGACCGGTCGGCTGGCCCCGGGCCTGAAGGGGCTCGATCTGTTCGAAGCGGCCTTCCCGCCGGGCTCGATCACCGGGGCGCCCAAGGTGCAGGCGATCAAGGTGATCGCCGACTACGAGGGGCCGCGCGGCCCCTATTGCGGCTCGATCTTCTGGGCGGGCTTGGACGGGGCGGCCGATTCCAGCGTGCTGATCCGCACCGTCGGCCTGATCCAGGAGCCGGGCGGCTGGCGCTTCGAGGCGCGGGCGGGCGCCGGCATCGTCGCCGACAGCGACCCCCATTGCGAGCGCCTGGAAACCGAGGCCAAGATCGACGCCATCCGCCGCGCCATGCTGGGCGAGAAGGCATGATCCTCGACCTGGTCCCAGCCGACGACCGCGGCCTGATGCTGGGCGACGGGCTGTTCGAGACCCTGCTGGCCGAGGACGGCCGACTCCAGGACTTCGACCCGCACCTGGCGCGGATGACGCGTGGCTGCGCGGTGCTGGGTATCGAGCCGCCCGACGCGGCGCTGGCCAGGATCGCGGCGCAAGCGGCCCTGAAGGCGGCGCGGGCGCTCACCGGCCGGGCGGCGGTACGGCTGACCCTCACGGCAGGATCCGGCAGGGGGCTGGATCGGCCGGTTCCGGCCAGGGGTCGGCTGCTCGCCTCGGCCTCCGCGGCCCCGGCGAGCGAAGGACCCGTCAGCCTCGCCACCGCCGACGTCCGGCGCAACCAGACCTCGCCCGCCTCGAAGCTGAAGACGCTGTCCTATCTCGACAATGTCCTGGCCCGGCGACAGGCGCGCGCCTCGGGCGCGGAGGAGGCGCTGATGCTGAACGGCCGGGGCGAGATCGCCTGCGCCGCGGCGGCCAATGTGTTCTGGGTGCGGGAGGGGCGGCTATATACCCCGGCGCTGGATTGCGGGGTGCTGGACGGGATCATGCGCGGCCGGGCGATCGAAGCGGCCCGCAAGCTGGGGGCCGAGGCGATCGAGACCGCCGCGGCGCCCGAGGCGCTCATCGAGGCCGAGGGGGCGTTCCTGACCAACAGCCTGATCGGGGTGCGCCCGGTGGACCGGCTGGACGGCCGGCCGCTGCCGCAGTCGCCCCTGACAGAGGCCCTCAGCAGCCGGTGCAGCTGATCTGCGAAACCTGGCGCGGCCGCAGATAATAGACCTCGTTGTAGGTCAGGGCGTTGGGCACTACGTACTTCAGCGGCGAATCATACTGGTACTTGACCTCCGACATGATCACGCTGTCGCCCGCCGTTATGGTGATCGGCAGAGTCTTGGCGGTTCCGGCCGACAGCGCCGCCATGCCGCCCGCGCCATAGCTCCAGGTCACCGCCGGATTGCCCGCGGTGTTGAGCGACAGGCTGGTCACCCGCATCTGCAGGGTCGAGGTCGCGAACGGCGACATGATGGTGTTGCCGATCGAGAAGATGTCGGTGATGTCGGAGGCGCTGACCCCGGTCGACTGGGCCACCAGGTCGCCGATGGCCGAGGCCACGTGGTCGGCCTTGCGCTCGGCGAGCACCGCCTCGCAGGTCTCCACCAGGCCGAAATAGATGACGATCATGATCGGGGCGAGCAGGGCGAACTCGACCGCCGCGGCGCCCCTCTGATCGCGCCGGATCCGGCGCAGGACCCGCCGCCTAACCACTGTAGGGCTCGTTGCGGAAGGCCGCGGTCGAGGTGAGCAGGGCGACGCCGCCGTTCAGCTGCTGCAGGGCCTGGCTGAACATCGGTGCGATCAGCGGCCATTGATAATAGGCGCGCACCACCACGATGTCGCCCGCGCCGCCGGGTATGAAGCTCAGGGCCGCGGGATTGAACACGCCGTTCGACACCGGCTGGGGCGCGGTCACCGAGGCGAAGGTCGTATAGGTCCGCACATCGACCGAGAGGTTCTTGGTGCAGTCCGATTGCATCCAGCCGAAGGTGTTGCAGATGGTGGTCTTGAAGGCCGCGGCGGTGGCTGCGCCGCCGGTCTGCAGCTGGCCGGTGCGGATGGTCCGCGCGGCGAGGTCCATGCCGTTCTCGAGCGAGGCCGAGATCAGGAAGATCATGCCGATCTCGAGGATGCCGAACAGCAGCGCCAGGAACGGGGTGGCGACCAGCGCCATCTCGACCGCCGCCGCGCCGCGTTCGGAACGGATCAAGGCGCGGATGAAGCGCCTCGGCCGCGTGCGCATGTTGGAAAGGGGCTCGAACATCGGCCCTGGTTAGCAGATCGGCCCTAACCGACAGTTAGCCGCAATCTATTGAGGCGGAGGCGCGGGCTTGCCGCCGCCGGCGCCGGACGGCGCCGGCTGGGCGTGGGAAGGCGAGGAGCCGCTGTTGTCCTCGCCCGGCGCCTGCGCGGCTTCGCAGGTCGGCGAGCAGGTGAAGTTGGCGACCACGCCGCCGCGATAGACCGACACGTGGTCGCCGCTGGCCCGCGAGACATCGACTTCCTGCTGGAAGATCACATGGCCCATGCGGTCGGTGACGATCACATTGGTCTGGCCATAGCCTTTGCCAAGGATGGCGATCCGACTGGGCGTGATCAGGTTCACGTCTACGACCGCCGGGTTGCCGATCAGCACAGTGCCGGCCGGGCCGCGCAGGTCCATGACGGTGTTCTGGTCCAGCCGGACGCTCACGGTCGCGAAGGCCGGCCCCGCCAGGGCCACGCCGATCGCCGCCAACGCCCACACATTATGACTCTTCATCGCCAGGCGCCTTGCCGCTCCGGCCGGGGCCGGTCCGTGCAGGACCTTGCCCGGTAAAGGTCAACAAAGACTGAAGCCGGGCGAGGGCCGTTCATGGACTGTACAATCTTCCGAGCCATTCCCTGGCGGAAACGCCCATTTTTGCCCCTTGGTTAATTGGTAATAATAGTGAACTCAAATATACCAAAGAAAAAATTCGGACTATTGCTCAAGTTTACTTGGAATTAAGCCAGACATCCGATGTTGGGTTCGTTCAGCGGGGGGCGGGCAGGCCTGAAGGCTTGATCCCCTCAAATGTCTGCTTGCCAATAAGGAGATCAAGCAATGTCGAAGTTCATGACGCGCTTTCTGAAGAACGAGTCCGGCGCCACCGCCATCGAATACGGCCTGATCGCGGCCCTGGTCGCCGTGGTCATCATCACCGGCCTGACTGCGGTCGGCACCCAGCTCAACGCCAAGTTCACCAGCGTCGCCACCAGCGTCTCGACGGCGAAGTAAGCGTAACGCAGCAGCTGTCGCCGCGGGCTCGGACGGACCTACCGTCCCGGGCCGGCGGCGACAGCTCCGCGGACAGCTTGGGGGGCGCTTCGATCGCGATGACCGATCGGCCGCCGCGCCCAGAAAGGACGTGTTGCATGGCCCGCTTCTTCAACCGCTTGCTTCGGGATCGTTCGGGCGCCACGGCGATCGAATACGGTCTCATCGCCGCGCTGGTCGCCGTGGTGATCATCGTCGGCGTGACCAACGTGGGCACCAGCATCAATGGTGTGATGACCAACGTCGCCGGCAACATCGCCGCCAAATAGGCCTTCCGATCCCCCGGGATCTGCAAGCGGCCGCGAAGCCTGGGGCTCTGCGGCCGTTTTGCTGTCCTGGCGCGGCGCCGCGGCAAGACTTCGTTCACGACCCCGGCGCAGTTTGAGTCCCGACCTTTTCATTTCCAGTGTCCGATGACCTCGAGTCTCCTGGCCCATCTGCTCGTCGTGGTGTTCCCCATCGGCGTCATCGTCGCGGCCCTGGCGGACGCGACCAGCTTCACCATTCCCAATCGCCTGACCATCGCGATCGCCGCGGCCTTCTTCCCGGTCGCCCTGATCCTGGGATTGCCGATCGCCACCATCGGCGCCTGCGCGGCGGTCGCGGTCCTGGCCCTGATCGTCGGCATCGGCATGTTCGCCATGAACTGGTGCGGCGGCGGAGACGCCAAGCTGCTGGCCGCCTGCGCCCTCTGGCTGGGAGTCCCGGCCATCCTGCCGTTCCTGTTCGCCATGTCGGTGATCGGCGGCGTCCTGGCCCTGGGCCTGATGACGGCGCGCAAGCTCATGCTCGGCAATCTGGTGGGGGCGGGCCCGGCCTGGCTCGGCCGGCTGCTGGAGCCGCAGGAGGCCCTGCCCTACGGCGTGGCCATCGCGCTGGGCGCCCTGGTCGCATTTCCGTCGAGCCCCGTCCTGGCCGCGCTCGGCGGCCATTGAATTTTCGCCGCCACTTAGGCGGCCGTTAACCATGCGCTGTGAAGGTCCGGTCGACGGCAGAAGCCTGACGATTCCCTGCGCCTCTGGTCGAACGGCCTGGATGGTGGAGCGCTTGGAGAACGAGCTCTGATGGGAGCTGCCCGCATAATGATCCTGGTCGCGGCCGCCGTGGCCGCCATAGGCCTCGCCCTGGTGGTGCGGCAGATGGCCGCCAATGGGCGACGTCCCGCGCCGATCCAGGTCTCCCAGACGGCCACGCAGATCCCCACCGTCAAGGTGCTGACCGCAAGCCACGACCTGGTCGTCGGCACGCGCATCGCGGCGGGCGACGTCAGCTGGCAGACCTTCCCGGCCGGGTCGGTCAATCCGGCCTGGATCGTCGACCGCGGGGTGCTGACGGCGCCGGTCGCCCCCCACATCGGGCCCCGGACCGCCCGCGCCGATACCCCGCCCACCGCCGGCATGACCCAGGTGACCGGCGCTGTCGTGCGCGTGCCTTTCCTGGCCGGCGAGCCGATCGTCGCGGGCAAGATCGTCCGCGGCGGCCAGGGCGGCTATCTGTCCTTCACCCTGGATCCCGGCATGCGGGCGGTGGCCATTCCGGTCAACGCCCAGACCGGCGTCGGCGGCTTCATCCTGCCCGGCGACCGGGTCGACGTCATGCTGACCCGCAAGGACGCGCCCGGCGCCAGCGGCGGCGCGGCTACTTCGACGGTCGCGACGGTGCTGCGCAACGTCCAGATTCTGGCCATCGACCAGCAGGTCCAGGCCCCCAAGAACGCCAAGAGCCTGGTCGGCGGCTCCGCCACCCTGGAAGTGCCGGCCGCCGACATCGAGACCCTGCTGGGGGCCGAGGGCCAAGGCGATCTCACCCTCGCCCTGCGCTCCTACGCCGACCTCGCCGGCGAGACCCAGCGCGGCGGACCGGGCGCCCGCGGCGACACCGTCACCTTCATCCGGGCCGGCCAGGTGAGCGAGGAGGCCGCACGATGAAATCGGCCCTGTTGCGCATCGTCCTGAGCGGCTTCGTAGCCTTCGCCTTCACGCCCGCGGCGCCGGCCGCGCCGAGGCTGGCGGGCGCGCCATCGCCGTCGTTCAGGGCGCCGCCGCCCAGCCCGGGCTCGTATTCGGGACCCGATCCGGTATCCAATTCGGGCGTCGTCCGCGTCGAGCTGACCGGCCAGGGCCCGGCCGCCCGCACCCTCGCCCTGGGCAAGGGCAAGTCGGCCCTGATCGAGCTGCCGATCGACGCCCGCGACATCTCGGTGACCAATCCGGCCGTCGCCGACGTGGTGTTGCGCACCCCGCGGCGCATCTCCGTCCTGGGCGTCGCCAACGGCGACACCGACGCGGTGTTCTTCGACGGCATGGGCCACCCGATCCTGCGGCTCGACATCCGCGTCGACCAGGACAGCTCGGGGGTGGCGGACGCCATCGCCCGGGTGCTGCCCAGCGCCCATGTGCGGGTCGAGGCGGTGAACAATTCGCTGATCCTCAGCGGCCAGGTGCAGAGCGCTTCGGACGCCGACAAGGCCCAGCAGATCGCCGCCCAGTTCGTCGACAAGCCCGAGCACGTGCTCAACATGCTGGGCATCTCCGGCCAGGACCAGGTGATGCTGAAGGTGCGGATCGTCGAGGTGCAGCGCACCGCGATCAAGCAGCTCGGCTTCAACATGAGCGCCATCCTCGGCCAGGTGGGCGGCAACCAGATCATCAGCGGCCTGGCGCCGACCTATGGCATCAATGGCGCCCTGCTGGGCGGCCTGACCGGCGCGGGGCTGGCGCGCAACACCACCAGCCAGGTGCTCGCCTCCGCACCGTCGGACTGCGACAAGACCACGGTCATCGACACGAGCAACATGGCCAATTGTGTCGGGACCGCCCGTGCGGGCTCCAACGGGCTCAACCAGGCGAACGCGCAGATCCAGGCCTTCGAGCGGGCGGGCCTGGTGCGCACCCTGGCCGAGCCCAATCTGACCGCCGTCTCCGGCGAGCCGGCCAAGTTCCTGGTCGGCGGGGAATTCCCGGTGCCGACCGGCCAGGACAACAGTGGCCGGGTCACCATAGAGTTCAAGCAGTTCGGCGTCGGCCTCGGCTTCACCCCCGTGGTGCTGTCGGGCGGACGCATCTCGCTGAAGCTGTCGACCGAGGTGTCCGAGCTCAGCAATATCGGCTCCTTCACCCTGAGTGCGGGCGCCGGCTCGCCGTCGGTGGTGGTGCCGAGCCTGGAAGTGCGCCAGGCCCAGACCACGGTGGAGCTGCCGTCCGGCGGTTCGATGATGATCGCCGGCCTTTTGCAGAACGAGACCAAGCAGGACCTCGATTCCCTGCCGGGACTGATGACCCTGCCGATCCTGGGCGCGCTGTTCCGCTCGCGCGACTACCAGAGCGGCGAGACCGAGCTGGTGATCATCGTCACCCCCTATCTGGTCAAGGCGACCAGCGCCGACAGGCTGCAGACCCCGGCCGACGGGCTGGAGATCGCCAGCGACTCCCAGTCCATCCTGCTCGGCCGGTTGAACAAGGTCTACAAGGCTCCTCCCGAAGCCGTGGAGGGCCGCACCTATCAGGGGCCCTATGGCTATGTCATTGAATAGGCCGCTCCATTTCCGCTTTGTCCTCGGCCTGGCCCCGCTGGCCGCGGCGGCGCTTCTCAGCGGCTGCGCCACCGGCGAGCACAAGTCGGCGGGCCCGGACCAGGCGATCACCCCCACCGAGCAGTTCCCGCTGCTGGTCGCCGAGACGCCGGGCCAGATCCGGCTGGCGCCGCACCCGAACGGGCTGTCGCCGGCCCAGCGCGACGCCATAGCGGCCATGGCCGACCGCTGGTCGCAGGACGGCGGCGGGGCGGTGACCATCCGCGTGCCCTCCGCCGGCGCCGATCGGCGCGCCGCCGACGTCACCAGCGGCGAGACGGCGGCCCTGCTGCATTCGCTGGGCGTGCCGGAGGCGCGCATCCACCGGGTCGGCTACGACCCCTCCGGCGACGGTGTCGCCCCGATCATCGTCGCCTATTCCACCTTCGAGGCGGTGGTCCCGCGCTGCGGGCTGCAGTGGGAGAACCTGTCGACCAACACCAAGAACAAGCCGATGGACAACTTCGGCTGCGCGGTCAGCGCCAATATGGCCGCCCAGATCGCCGACCCCGCCGACATCGCGGGGCCCCGCGACTCCGCCCCGACCGACGCAGGCCGCCGCACCACCGTCATCGACGCCTATCGCCAGGGCAAGGCGACCGCCGGCGCGGCCGACAGCAGCGCATCGGGCACGCTATCTTCGCTCGGGTCCGGAGGCTCCAATTGACGCCCGTGCGCGCTGACATGGACGACGGGCTCGACACCGGCTTCCAGGCCGACGACGAGTTCGATCTGTCGCCCCAGGCGCTTTCGGCGAATCCTCCGCCGGCCGAACCGTTCGGCGCGCCCGAGGCGTTCGACGCCGCCGATCCGTTCGACGAGCTGGAGCTCGAGCGCGACGCTGGGGCGCCCAATCCGGTGGCCCAGCTGCAGGCCAATGCCGAAGCGGCGATGAGCCAGGCGCCGATCCCGCGGATCACCGTCCACGTCTTCTGCCAGAAGTCCTCGACCGCGGCCCTGGCCGACCGCACCAGCCGCGATCGCCGGCTCGAGCGCGCCTCGACCGTGGTGCGTCCGGGCGGCCTGGCGGCGGCGGTGGAGTTCTATCAGAACGAGCCCACGCCCTCGCTGGTGGTGGTCGAATGCACCGAGCCCAAGGACGTGCTGATCGGCCTGCTCGACCAGCTGGCCGAGGTCTGCGATCCGGGCACCAAGGTGATCGTGGTCGGGGCGGCCAACGACATCGCTCTCTACCGCGAGCTGATGCACCGGGGCGTCTCCGAATATCTGACACCGCCGCTGCAGCCGCTGCAGCTGATCAGCGCCATCACCACCCTCTATAGCGACCCCTCCGCGCCCTTTTCCGGCCGGCAGGTGGCCTTCGTGGGGGTGAAGGGCGGCTCGGGTTCCTCGACCATCGCCCACAATTTCGCCTACGCCCTGTCCGAGCGGATGCAGGCCAATACGGTGATCGTCGACTTCGACCTGGCGTTCGGCACCGCCGGGCTCGACTTCAACCAGGACCCGCTGCAGGGCGTCGCCAACGCCCTGGGCCAGCCCGACCGGCTGGATCCGGTGCTGCTCGAGCGGATGATGGTCCGCTGCAACGAGCGGCTCAGCCTGTTCGCCGCGCCGGCCGCGCTCGACGAGGACTACGACTTCCCGGCCGACGCGTATGAGGAGGTGGTCGGCAAGATCCGCTCCACCGCGCCCTTCGTGGTGCTGGACCTGCCGCACCTGTGGTCCGGCTGGATGCGCCGGGTGCTGATGAGTTCCGACGAGGTGGTGCTGGTCGCCACCCCCGATCTCGCCAGCCTCAGGAACGGCAAGAATCTGATCGACCTCTTGCGCGCCCACCGGCCCAACGATGCGCCGCCGCGGCTGGTGCTGAACCAGGTCGCCGCCCCGGGGCGGCCGGAAATTCCGGTCAAGGACTTCGGCGAGGCGCTCGGCGTCACCCCCACCCTGGTGCTGCCGTTCGATGCCAAGCTGTTCGGCAAGGCCGCCAACAATGGCCAGATGATCCTGGAGCTCGGGCCCAAGACCAAGGCGGCGGAGGGGATCGACTATCTGGCGCAGCTGATCAGCCGCCGCGAACCGGTGCGCGCGGCGCGGCGCGGGGGCCTGTCCTCGCTGTTCAGGCGGTAGGCGTCATGTTCGGAAAGCGTTCGCTGGACCAGGACCCGGCCCCGACGCGTCCGGCGCCGCCGCCGCTCGAAGCCGGAGCCAAGATCGCCACCCGGCCGCAGAAGGTCGAGCCGCCGGCGCCGGCGCCGGCGTCGCCCAAGCCCGCGCCGCGCGCCTCGGGCCCCAAGCCGACCTCCGGATTCGAACAGCTGCAGGCCGCGCACCGCGCCGTGCCGGTGACCGAGATCGTCCACCAGCAGAGCGACTATTACCACGCCACCAAGACCACCATCTTCAACGCCCTGCTCAACACCATCGACCTGTCGCAGCTCGGCCAGCTCGACACCCAGCAGGCGTCCCAGGAAATCCGCGACATCGTCGCCGAGCTGGTGGCGATCAAGAACGTGTCGATGTCGGTGGTCGAGCAGGACCAGCTGGTCCAGGACATCATCAACGACGTCCTGGGCTATGGACCCCTGGAGCCGCTGCTGGCCCGCGACGACATCGCCGACATCATGGTCAACGGCGCGACGCGGGTGTTCATCGAGGTCGGCGGCCGGGTGCAGCTGACCAATGTCCGCTTCCGCGACAACACCCAGCTGATGAACATCTGCCAGCGCATCGTTTCGCAGGTGGGCCGGCGGGTCGACGAGTCCTCGCCGATCTGCGACGCGCGCCTGATCGACGGCTCGCGCGTCAATGTCATCGCCCCGCCGCTGGCGCTCGACGGCCCGACCCTGACCATCCGCAAGTTCCGCCGCGACAAGCTGACCATGAAGAACCTGGTCGAGTTCGGCTCGATCAGTCCCGAGGGCGCCCGGGTGCTGGGGGTCATCGGCGCCTCGCGCTGCAATGTGCTGATCAGTGGCGGCACCGGCTCTGGCAAGACCACCCTGCTCAACTGCATGACCGCCTTCATCGACCCCGCCGAGCGGGTGGTCACCTGCGAGGACGCCGCCGAGCTGCAGCTGCAGCAGCCGCACGTGGTGCGCCTGGAGACGCGCCCGCCCAACCTCGAGGGCCAGGGCCAGGTCGGCATGCGCGAACTGGTCAAGAACTGCCTGCGCATGCGTCCGGAGCGGATCATCGTCGGCGAAGTGCGCGGCCCCGAGGCCTTCGATCTGTTGCAGGCGATGAACACCGGCCACGACGGCTCGATGGGCACCCTGCACGCCAACTCCCCGCGCGAGGCGATGAGCCGCATCGAGTCGATGATCACCATGGGCGGCTACGGGCTGCCGTCCAAGACCATCCGCGAGATGGTGGTCGGCTCCATCGACGTGATCATCCAGGCGGCCCGCCTGCGCGACGGTTCGCGCCGGATCACCCACATCACCGAGGTGGTGGGCCTGGAAGGCGAGGTCATCGTCACCCAGGACCTGTTCGTCTACGAGATCAGCGGCGAGGACGCCGAGGGCCGGATCACCGGCAAGTTCCGCTCCACCGGCATCTCACGGCCGAGGTTCTGGGACCGCGCCCGCTATTACGGCCTCGAGCGCGAACTGGCCGAAGCCCTCGACGCCTCGGAGTAGCCGATGTCGCCCACGCTCCTGATGGTGCTCGCGGCGATCCTCGGCTTGATCGCCATCGGCGGTCTGGCCGTGGTTTTCGCCGCACCCGGCCAGAGCCGCACGCTCAAGCGCGCCCAGGCGATCGCCGACCGCAGCCGCGGCTCCAACGTGCGCACCCGCGGCGCCGCGCCCGACCCGACCCTGCGCCGGCGCCAGATCATGAAGACCCTGCGCGACGAGGACCGCCGCCAGCGCAAGGAATCGCTGAGCATGAGCGCGCGGCTGCAACAGGCGGGCCTGCCGATCACGCCGCGCACCTTCTGGATGCTCTCCGCCGCCCTGGGCATAGGCGTCTTCGTGCTGGTCTTCCTGGGGGGCCAGAAGTCCTACATCGGCCTGTTGCTCGGCATCGGCGCGGGGCTCGGCCTGCCGCGCTGGGCGATCAGCTTTCTCGCCAAGCGCCGGGCCAAGAAGTTCGTGGAGGGATTCGCCGACGCCTCGGACATCATCGTGCGCGGCATCAAGTCGGGCTTGCCGGTGAACGAGTGCCTGCAGGTGATCGCCCGTGAATCGCCCGAACCCCTGTGCTCGGAATTCCGCCGGCTGGTCGACGGGGTGGCCCACGGCATGACCCTGGAGCAGATGCTGGAGCGGATGCACACGCGCATGCCGCTGCCCGAACTCAGGTTCTTCACCATCGTGCTCAGCATCCAGCAGAAAACCGGCGGCAATCTCGCCGAAGCGCTCAGCAACCTGTCGCTGGTGCTGCGCTCGCGCAAGCTGATGCGCGAGAAGATCAAGGCGCTCTCGGGCGAGGCCGTGGCCTCGTCGCTGATCATCGGCTCGCTGCCGCCCGGCGTGGTGCTGCTGATCTCGGTGACCACCCCGTCCTATTTGGCGGTGTTGTTCCACACCACCCTCGGCCAGTTGATCCTGGCCGCCGCCGGCATCTGGATGGGCATAGGCGTCTTCATCATGAAGCGCATGGTCAGCTTCAAGATCTGACCATGACCGCCGAAGACCTTGTCGACCCCGCCAATCTGATCGCCGCCTTCGCGGCCCTGCTGGCCTTCGCGGCCATCGTCACAGTGGCGGCGCCGCAGCTGCGGCGCGACGGGCTGGAGGTGCGGCTGAAGTCGGTGGCGAGCCGGCGCGAGGAACTTCGCCGCAAGTCGCGCGAGGCCATGGCCACCCAGGGTTCCAACAAGGAGGTGCTGCTCCGCCGCACCGACGAGAGCCTTTACAAGAAGGTGGTCGAGCGGCTGCAGCTGTCGCGGCTGCTGGAGGACCCCAAGGTCGCCGACCGGCTCGCCGGGGCGGGCTTCCGCGGTCCCAGGCCGATCAGCGCCTACTACTTCTTCCGCTTCGCCCTGCCGTTCGTGTTCGCGGCGGGAGCGGCCTTCTACATGGCGGTCATGCACTTCGACATGGCGCCCATGGGCAAACTCAGCATCGTCTGCGGGGGCTTCGTCGCCGGCTTCTATGCCCCCAACATCTACGTCGGCAACCTGGCCAAGAAGCGCCGCAACAACATCGTCCTGGGCTTTCCCGATGCGCTGGACCTGCTCTTGATCTGCGTCGAGGCCGGCATGTCCATCGAGGCCGCCCTGCAGAAGGTCAGCCAGGAAGTGGGTTCCGCCTCCATCGAGCTGGCCGAGGAGCTGTCGCTGCTGGTCGCCGAACTCAGCTATCTGCCCGAGCGCCGCATGGCCTACGAAGGTCTCGGCAAGCGGGTGAACAACACCGGGGTCAAGGCGGTGGTGACGGCGATGATCCAGGCCGAACGCTACGGCACGCCGCTGGGTTCGGCGCTCAGGATCATGGCCAAGGAGAACCGCGATCTGCGCCTCGCCGCGGCCGAGAAGAAGGCCGCCGCCCTGCCCGCGCAGCTCACCGTGCCGTTGATCCTGTTCCTGCTGCCGGTGCTGTTCGTGGTGATCATGGCCCCGGCGGTGATCCGCACCATGGCGGCGTGGAAATAATCGCGGCTCTGGAACGAGCTGAAGTCATCAAATTTCCGCTCGTCCCGGCCCCCGGGTCCGGCCGGAGGCCGGCCCGAGGAGGAACTCAGGCCGGGGCCCAGGACAGGTCGGCGCTCCGTTGAAAGAGGAACCACGAAGTTCACGAAGGACACGAAGGGCTTCGTGAACTTCGTGTCCTTCGTGGTCGAAAAAGCCTGGGTCCCGGCCTTCGTGGGATGAGCGGTGGAAAGGTCGGCGCCAGGGCCGCCTAAATTCAATCCGCCGCTAGCCGCCCACCTTCACCTGCACCACGGCCGATTTGTCGGCGTAGAGGCGCTTCCAGCCGGGCATGGAGTCCAACATCTGGACCGCGCCATCCTGGGGATCGAGGATGGTCCACCGCACCCGATATTTTGCGAGCATGGCCAGCAGCTTGGGCCGATCGGGCTTGATGGCCTGGACATAGGCGTCGAAGAAGTCGTCGCCGTACATGTCGGCGCGGCCATCGATGAACGGCCGCACGTGGTTGAAGATCAGGTAGCCGCCCATGCCGTACTCGTTGAGCACCGGCTGAGCACGCAGGGCGGCCGGGACTCGGGCCAAGGCGGCGACCGGATGGGTGGGCCCGTCGGTTATCCGGGTCGGGATCCACAGCCGCGCGCCCAGAAGACCGCCGCCAATCACCAACAGCAGCGCCAGCAGGATGGCTCGGGCGCGGGGCGCCAGGACGAGCGGGCGGAACGGCGCCGCCCCGGTCCCGGCCAGGGCCTCGCCCAGGGGCGCAGCGAGCAGGAGCACGCCGACGACCGCCAGCACCATCTGGTGACGCGTCTCGTGCAGCGCCAAGTGCACAAGCCCGATCAACATCAACAGCCGGATCAGCGGGATGCGCACGCGGCGATGGACCAGCACGAAGAGCGCCGTCAACAGCGTCAGCTCCAACGGACCAAGCCGGCCGAAGTCGGCGCTCCTCCACTCGTTGATATCCTGCAGGGTGCGCATCGAGCTGACCCGGATCGGATAGATCAGGCCCTCCACGCCCTGCGGCGTGATCAGGGCGCAGGCCAACGCCGCCAGGATGAACAGAGCCCAGTCGCGCGCCGCGCGCCAGCGGCGATCGCCGCCCTCCAGCACCGCCTCGACGGCGAACGGGCCGAGCAGGCCGATGCCGATCAGGAAGCTGGCGTGGAGGTTCGCCCAAAGGATGATGACCGGGAGCAGCCACAGGGGCGGCGCGCGCCCGGCCTCCCGCGCCCTCAGAAGCTGCACCGTCCAGAAGGCCAGGATCGGCAGAGCCAGAAGATGCGGCCGCGCCAGCCAGCTCTGGTCCGTGCAGCCGAGCGCCAGAGCCAGGGCGGCGATACAGCTCAGCATCGGGAGCTTGCGCTTCAGCTCCGAGCCGAGGATCCAGGCCAGGGCCGCCACGGCCGCGCCGAACAGCGCGCTGAGCCCGGCCCAGCCGAACCCCCGCCAGGTCTCGGCCATGAGGATTTCCGTCAGCCACTCCTGAGCGGTCCAGGCTCTGCCCGAGACGGTATAGGAGAAGGGGTCGGTTCGCGGGACGGCCCCGTGGCGGAGGATCCAGTCCCCCGTCGCCAGATGCCAGAAGGTGTCGCCGTCGTTGAACAGCTGATGCGAGAAGCAGACGATGCCGAATACGCCGAGGGCGACGCACAGCAGCAGGAGCGGGTCCGCCATGAGCGGCGGCGACGGGCTGGGCCGCGAGGCTCCGGCCACCCTGATCTTGGGCATGACGAAGCGGCCCTCGTCCAGGAAGGCTCCGGCCAGGGCGCGGACAGGCGACATGCAGCGGTCTCCTCTGGCGCGCGGACGCGATCGTCGGCCCAGACTAGCGGGGCCGGCTTAAGCCGCAACACTCCTGCGCCTATCTCGGTTACGGCTCACTGAATGTCCGCAGGCATTTCGCAGCTCGCGCTCAGAACCCCGCTGGCAGCGCTTTGCGATGTCCCGTTTGCGGCACGCGCCCGACCCGCCCGACCGCACAGATGGCCGAGTCGGCCGCCGGCCTACTGCTCCGCCGGCTTGACGGTACCGCCTTCAGCCGCCTCAGGGATGGCCATGCGGCGCGACAGGGATAGCCGCGGCGCGACGACTCGGATGGCCGGCAAGGCGAGGACGGCGACCAGGCCTACCGGCGCGGGCCCAAAGGTGTAGAGGAGGGCGGCGGCCACATAGCCCAGCCAGGGGCGATCTTCGGTGCGGGCCAGATAGGCCGCCACCGCCGGCGCAAAGAGGGCCAGCTCGTAGTTCATCGCATATTGTGAAACCGCCAGCGTGGCTCCAAACAGCACGATGACCCGGTCCGGCAGGGCGGCGCCGCGCCTGAATGCGAGCCAGACCGCCGACAGCGCCGCAGGCGCCAGCAACATCGCCCAACGGCCATCCAGTCTCCAGCTTCGAAGCACCGCATAGGGCGTCACAGCTGTCTTCATCAGCGACGGGCTCTCGAAGATGACGTGTTGAAAGCGGATCAATGCGTTCAGCCAGGCGAACCAGGGCTGCAGTCCCCAGATCATGACGGAGACGGCGCACAGGGTGGCGCAGGTTGCGCCAGCGGCTGCCAAAGTCCGCCAGCGCGCTTCGGCGGCCAGAGCCACGGGCACGAGGATCAGCAGTTGCGGCTTGATCGCGGCCGCAAGTCCGAATGCGATGCCGGCGAGGACCGGCCTGCCGCGCAACGACAAGGCCGCCAGGCAAAGGCCTCCGATCAGGAAGGTGACCTGGCCACAGTAGGCGACAAACGCCACGGTGGGCAGAACCACGAACCACCACGGCGTCCTGGCCTTGAGGCCCGCGAGCAGGAAGAGCGCGCCGGTCGCCGCCACCCACAGTCCGTAGCCGGTCCAGTAGGGAAGCAGCGAGAACGGCATGAACGCCAGGAGGGCAGAGGGCGGATAGATGAACGGCCGCAGAGCACCGGGCCCCGCGGGCCAGCCTTGCAGTCCGGTGACGAAGGCGAAGTCGTAGAGCTTCTCGGGATGCAATCTCGCCGCGACTGCGCCTGCCCAGAGGCACGAAAAGTCGGCCCCAGGGGACTGGAATCGAAGCGCCAGCAGTATGGCGGTGCTGATGCCCGAGACGCCCAGGGCGACCAGGAGCGCCGGCAGTGCGCACTTATGGAACTGAAATCGTCCAGCGGTCATCGCGCCACACCCAACCCTGGGCGAAACATCGAAGGTCGAGCTTACGAAGTTCCCAACATCTGCTCGGCCACCTGCAGAATGCAATGTTACTGCACCCAGGAGCATCGGGTGAATCGCGCGCCTGCCGACTTGTCGCAGGATCGCCGAGGCGTTGCTTGGAGCGGAGGGTTAGCGCGCGGCGGTCCTGGCCTGGCCGGCGTCGGCCAGGGGGCGCGGGCCGGCGCTGGCGGCGCGCAGATAGGCGATGTTGGCGTCGGCCTGCTCGGGCGGCAGGTCCTGGCGCTCCAGCTGCTCGGCTTCGGCGAGCTTGCCCTGCAGGCCGAGGATGAGGGCGAGGTTCTGCCGCACCTGGATGTTGGCGCCCGGCTGGGCCGCGGCCTGGCGCAGCAGCCGCTCGGCCTCCGAACTCTGGCCGCGCGCGGCGTAGTGCATGGCGAGATTGGACAGGATGGCGGGGTTGTCGGGCGACATCTGCAGCGCCTGGCGCCACGCCGCCTCGGCGTCCTCGGTGCGCGAGACCTGCTCGTAGGCGACGCCGAGCAGGGAGACATAGCGCCAGTCCTTGGGCTCCATGGCGCGCAGCTTGTTCAAGGGCGCGACGGCGTAGAAGCCCTGGCCGGCGGCCAGATGGGCGCGGGCCGATTCCAGCAGGGCGTCGCGGTTGCCCGGCTCGATCACCAGCACCTGTTCGGCCGTACTCGCCGCCTCGTCATTGCGGCCGAGGGCTCGCATCGCAGCGGCCAGCCGGACGCCCGCGGCGGCGTCGCGGGGATCGAGCTCGACCTCGTGCGCCCAGAAGGCGGCGCGGGCCAGGGGGTCGAGCCGCTCGGCCATGGCCCGTTCTTCCGGTGTCGCCTTGCGCGGCGGCGCCGGCGCGGCGGCGGGGGTTCCGGCGACATGGGTCGCGGCGGCCGGCGTGGGGGCGGCGGTCGTGGCGGCGCCTGCGGCGATGGCGGGCAGGGTCAGCAGCAGGCCCGCGCCCAGCGGCAGGAGGAGCTTGCGGTGGAGCGGACGAGGACGCATGCAGTTGCGCTCCCTGATGGCGTGGGGCGGAGCATCCGCCAGGCGCCCTCAACGAAGCGTTAAGCTTGACAAAACCTTACTGGACCCGCGACCGACGCTCATGTCCGAGACCCTGATCAGCACGCCCGACGGGCAGACGATCCCGCTCCACGCCCTGCGCCGCCAGGACCTGGAGGCGTTCCTGGCGCGCCGGCGGCCGGCGGTGCGGGCCCAGGCCGAGATCCTCGGCTTCAAGGCCGGCGTCGGTCAGGCCTGCGCCATCCTGCGCGGCGACGGAAGCGTCGATCTGGCCCTGGTCGGCCTTGGCGGCGAAGAGCGGCCGGATCCGATGGCGCTCCGGGCCGCCCCAGCCAAGCTGCCGCCCGGCGACTACAGGCTGGCCGCCGCGCCTCGCGGGGTCGCGGGCGTCCAGGCGGCGATCGCCTGGGGTCTGGGGAGCTATGTCTACGATCGCTACAAGCCCCAGCCCGACCGGCGGCTGGTCCGGCTGGTGGTCCCCGTCGCCGCCGATCTCGAGGCGGCCCGCCGCGTCTGCCACGCCTGCGCCCTGGCCCGCGGCATGGTCAACACCCCGGCCAACGACCTCGGTCCGCTGCAGATAGAGACCATCGCCCGCGAGATCGCCGAGCGTTACGGCGCCCGCATCGAGGTGACCGTCGGCGAGGACCTGCACGACGCCGGCTATCCGGCGGTGCTGGCGGTCGGCCGTTCGGCCGAGGCGGCCCGCGCGCCCCGGATGATCGAGCTGAGCTGGGGCTCGGAGGGGCCGCTGGTCGCCATCGTCGGCAAGGGCGTGGTGTTCGACACCGGCGGACTGGACCTCAAGCCCTCCTCCAGCATGCGGCTGATGAAGAAGGACATGGGCGGGGCGGCCCACGCCCTGGCGCTCGGGCGGATGATCATGGACGCCGGGCTGAAGCTGCGCCTGGTGGTGCTGGTCCCGGCGGTGGAGAACGCCGTCTCCGGCGAGGCCATGCGGCCCGGCGACGTGATCTCCACCCGCAAGGGCCTCTCCATCGAGATTGGCAACACCGACGCGGAGGGCCGGCTGATCCTGGCCGACGCCCTGGCGCGGGCCGCCGAGCTCGAGCCCGAGCTGACCATCGACATGGCGACCCTG
Organism: Caulobacteraceae bacterium; assembly: GCA_036509495.1. Lineage (GTDB taxonomy): Bacteria > Pseudomonadota > Alphaproteobacteria > Caulobacterales > Caulobacteraceae > JANWHQ01. Next base: position 238 of record DATCFQ010000077.1, on the reverse strand, counting down.
ACCGGGGCCGCCCGCGTCGCCCTCGGGCCGCAGGTGATCCCCTTCTTCACCGACGACGACGGCCTGGCGCGGGACCTGGCCGCCGCCTCGGCGCGGGTTTCCGATCCGCTCTGGCGGCTTCCGCTGTGGGACGGCTATGTCGAGGCGGTCGAGGGCGAGATCGCCGACCTGCGCAACGATCCGGAGGCCTGGGCCCAGGCCGGCTCGATCACCGCCGCCCTGTTCCTGCGCAAGTTCC
>DATCFQ010000076.1:0-2749 GCA_036509495.1 Caulobacteraceae bacterium | reverse complement strand
CCGGACGCGGCCCGGCGGCTGCTGGCCATGGCCTGCGTCTGCGCCGGCGGCGGCGAGCGCCTGCCGCGAAGCCGTCAACTGGACGGCCTTTTGGCCCGCATGGGCGTGCAAGGCGCGTTCACCGCGACCCTGGCCGGGGCGCGGATCGAGGCCGGCGAAGCGCTGGCCATCGCCCGCGACATCGGTCGCGCCCGGGCGACGCCGGCGCCCCTGCAGGCCGGACGACCGATGATCTGGGACGGCCGCTTCGAGATCCTGGCGCAGCGGCCCGGCCTCTCGGTCGGTCCGCTCGCCGGACGGATGTCCCGATTGGAGCCACGCGCCCGCGCGGCCCTGGCCGTTTTCGACCCGGCGGCGCGGCGCGCCCTGCCCGCCGTGAGCGCCGCGGACGGATCGGTGACTTGCCCGATCCTTGCACAGGACGCATGGAGCTCGGTGCGGGGCTTGGTCGAGGGTCGCCTGCGCGCGGCCTGCGGCCGAATCGCACGCGAGCCGCCGGCCGATCCCGGCTCACATGGCGAACGGGGCTCAGGCGCCCTATCTTAGGCCGAAGTTCCGACAGGCGGTTTGAATGACCCTTCGCAATCTCCTCATCTGGGCGGTGATCGCCGTCGTGCTCATCGGCCTCTACAGCGTCCTGAACCAGGGCGCGAAGGCCACCGCGACGACCCCGATCACCTATTCGCAGCTTCTGCAGGATGTGGAGAAGAACCAGGTCACCAAGGCGGTGATATCCGGCGACGTGGTCGAGGCCACCGAGACGGGCGGCAAGGTTTTCGCCGCCGTCGTCCCGGCCAACGCCGACGACTTCCTGCACCGCATCGACCCGTCGAAGATCAATATCGAGGTCAAGCGGCAGAACCAGATGAGCATCTTGTCGATCCTCATCAACAGCCTGCCGATCCTGTTGCTGATCGGGGTGTGGATCTTCTTCCTGCGCCAGATGCAGGGCGGCGCGCGCGGGGCGATGGGCTTCGGCCGCTCCAAGGCGCGGCTGCTCACCGAGAACAAGAACCGCGTCACCTTCGAGGACGTCGCCGGCGTCGACGAGGCCAAGGAGGAACTGCAGGAGATCGTCGATTTCCTCAAGGATCCGGGCAAGTTCCAGAAGCTGGGCGGCAAGATCCCCAAGGGGGCCTTGTTGATCGGCCCGCCGGGCACCGGCAAGACCCTGCTGGCCAGGGCCGTCGCCGGCGAGGCGGGCGTGCCCTTCTTCACCATCTCGGGCTCGGACTTCGTGGAGATGTTCGTCGGCGTCGGCGCCAGCCGCGTGCGCGACATGTTCGAACAGGCCAAGAAGAACGCCCCCTGCATCATCTTCATCGACGAAATCGACGCGGTCGGGCGCCATCGCGGCGCGGGTCTGGGCGGCGGTAACGACGAGCGCGAACAGACCCTCAACCAGCTGCTGGTCGAGATGGACGGCTTCGAGGCCAACGAAGGCATCATCCTGGTGGCCGCCACCAACCGCCCCGACGTGCTGGACCCCGCGCTGCTGCGCCCGGGCCGCTTCGACCGCCAGGTGGTGGTGCCCAATCCCGATCTGAACGGCCGCGAGCGGATCCTGCGCGTCCACATGCGCAACGTGCCCCTGGCCACCGACGTCAACGTCAAGACCATCGCCAGGGGCACCCCGGGCTTCTCCGGCGCCGACCTGGCCAACCTGGTCAACGAGGCCGCCCTGATGGCCGCGCGCAAGAACCGGCGCATGGTCATGCAGGCCGACTTCGAGGAGGCCAAGGACAAGGTCATGATGGGCGCCGAGCGCAAGTCCATGGCCATGTCCGAGGAAGAGAAGCGGCTGACCGCCTATCACGAGGGCGGCCACGCCCTGATCGCGCTGTCGGTGCCGTCCGCCGATCCGGTGCACAAGGCGACCATCATACCGCGCGGCCGCGCGCTCGGCATGGTCATGCAGCTGCCGGAAGCCGATCGCTACTCCATGCGATACCAGCAGATGACCTCCAGCCTGACCATCCTGATGGGCGGCCGGGTCGCCGAGGAGCTGATCTTCGGCAAGGAGAACATCACCTCCGGCGCGGCCTCCGACATCGAGCAGGCCACGCGCCTGGCCCGGGCGATGGTCACCCGCTGGGGCTTCTCCGACAAGCTGGGCGTGGTGGCTTACGGCGAGAACCAGGAAGAGGTGTTCCTCGGCCACTCGGTGGCGCGCACCCAGAACATCTCGGCCGAGACCGCCAAGGTGATCGACTCCGAGATCAAGAAGCTGGTGCAGACCGCCTTCGACGAGGCCAGGAACATCCTGACCACCAAGCTCGAGGACCTGCATACCCTGGCCAAGGCCCTGCTCGAGTTCGAGACGCTTTCGGGCGACGAGATCATCAAGGTGCTGCAGGGCATCCCACCGGTGCGCGAAGCCTCCGAGCAGCGCCGTTCGCCGCCGCCGTCCATGGCCGTGCCGCTCACCCACGCCGCCCCCGACACCCCGCCGGAAGCCGGGCCGCAGCCGGCCTGAGGCTACAACCCCGCAGATCAGAGGGGCGCGCTCCACGCGGGGCGCGCCCTTTTGGTTTGCGCCGGCGGCGGACGGCTCTATTGGGCGGACATGCGCACCCCTTTGGTCATGGGCGTGGTCAACGTCACGCCCGACAGCTTCTCGGACGGCGGCCGGTTCCTGATCGCCGAGGCGGCCCTGGCGCACGCCCGCCGGCTGATCGCCGAGGGCGCCGAGATGGTCGACATCGGCGGGGAATCCACCCGGCCCGGCGCCGCGCCGGTGTCCGAGGAC
>DATCFQ010000075.1:0-3277 GCA_036509495.1 Caulobacteraceae bacterium | reverse complement strand
GATCGCGCATGGCGGCGGGGCCAGCCGGCTCAGCCGCGCCAGCTCGAAGACCGGCGGCTCATCGCCGAACGATCGCAAAAATTCAGGCTCGGCGAAAACCACTTCCCCGCGCCGCCCGACGAGCGCCACCGCGAAATTGAGTGGATCGGAGGCCGGCGCCAAGGCCGGCTCGCGCGCTGGCGCCATTGTCTCGAACGTCGCCCAGTCCCGCCGGACGATTTCGGCGCCGCACTCGCCATCGCCAGTCGTGTCGGGCCTCGGTCCCGCTGAATGACTTGAATCGGACCGAGACTTGGGGGAACGCGAATTCACTCTACTGTACCGCCCCCCCTGCGAAACCGGGATTACTCACCGGAAACGTAGTGAAATAAAGCACCGCTGGCCGCACTTAGCTAGAAGTTGATTCCGCCGTCGGACCGATGTGCGGGCCCCAATGGCGAGGCCCAGGGGCGTGGTTCGGTTTTCCGCGACGCTCCGCCGGTTTCTCCAGCCAGGAATTGGCGCCCCGAAAGGGGGCCGTTCAACGATGGCGCGGTGTCACCTTGGCCGGTGACCAGAGGAGAGACCCACTTGGCGAACGTTCAAACGACGACGAAGACGCCCCATCTGCCGGTGTTGCTGAGCGGGATCGTGCTGATGAGCTTCCCGAGCCTCACCGCTCCTTCCGTCGATCCTCCAGCCGCGCCGCCAGGCTCGACGTATCCCACCGCCTGCCCCCCAGCGCCTGAACCTCGGAATAGAACTGGTCGACCAGGGCGGTCAGGGCCAGGTGGGCGCCGTTGGCGCGGGCCTCGTCCAGCACCAGGCCCAGGTCCTTGCGCATCCAGTCCACCGCGAAGCCGTAGTCGTACTTGCCCTCCACCATGGTCGCCCAGCGGTTGTCCATCTGCCAGGACTGGGCCGCGCCCTTGGAGATCGCCTCGAACACCGCCTGAGTATCCGCGCCTGCGCACTTGGCGAAGTGGACCGCCTCGGCCAGGCCCTGCAGCGCGCCGGCGATGCAGATCTGGTTGACCATCTTGGCGATCTGGCCCGAGCCCGGGCCGCCGATGCGGCGGATCGCCTTGGCGTAGGCGTCGATCACCGGCGTGGCGCGCTCGACCGGCGCCTCGTCGCCGCCGACCATGATGGTGAGCTGGCCGTTCTCGGCCCCGGCCTGGCCGCCCGACACCGGGGCGTCGACGAACCAGCGGCCCGCCGCCCTCGCCTGCTCGGCCGCCTCGCGCGCCAGCTTGGCCGAGGCGGTGGTGTGGTCGACGACGATCCCGCCCTCGGCCATGGCCGGGAGCACCTCATCCACCACCTGGCGTACATCGTCGTCATTGCCGACGCAGAGGGCCACCAGCTCGCAGCCGGCGACGGTCTCGGCGATGGTCGAACCGGCGTGGCCGCCGTGCTTTTCGACCCAGCGCCGGGCCTTCTCGGGCGAGCGGTTGAACACCGAGACCTCATGGCCGGCGGCCTTCAGATGCCCGGCCATCGCAAAGCCCATCACCCCCAGGCCAATGAACGCCACTTTCATCGCAAGCCCTCCTTCAGGAAACCGCATCTTAACGGGAGCCGGGCAACTTCAGCCCCAATTAGGGTTACCGGCATGGCTCTCGGCGAACAGCCCATCATTATCAAGAGGATCAAGAAGGTCTCCGCCGCGGGCCACCACGGCGGCGCGTGGAAGGTGGCCTACGCCGACTTCGTCACCGCCATGATGGCCTTCTTCCTCCTGATGTGGCTGATCAACACCACCAGCCCCGAACAGAAGAAGGGCATCGCCGACTATTTCGCCCCGGCGAGCGTCTCGGAGACCACCTCCGGCGCCGGCGGCATCCTGGGCGGCACCTCGCTGGGCGAAGACGGCTCCAAGAGTTCCGGCAGCCAGAGCGTGATCCAGCAGACCGCGCCGACCGCGCCCGACACCCCCGAGACCGGCTCGACCAAGGCCGGCGGCCAGGGGACCCAGAGCCCCGCAGACCAGAAGGACGACGCGGCGCTGCAGAGCGCGGCCCAGTCGCTGAAGCAGGCCCTGCAGGACATGCCGGAGCTGGCCGAGCTGTCCAAGCAGATCCTGGTCGACCAGACCCCCGAGGGCCTGCGCATCCAGCTGATCGACCAGGAAGGCCGGTCGATGTTCAAGGAGAACTCCGCCGAGCCCAACGACCGCGCCCGCATCCTGCTGCACGCGGTCTCCAAGGTGATCACCCAACTGCCCAACCGGATCTCGATCTCGGGCCACACCAGCGCCACGCCGGGGGCGAAGGACACCAAGGACTGGGCCCTGTCCTCCGGCCGGGCCGATGCGGCGCGGCAGATCCTGCAGGGCTCGGGCGTCGACGTCGACCGCATCGCCCAGGTGGCGGGCAAGGCGGCGTCCGACCCGCTCTACCCCGACGACCCCACCTTGCCGGGGAACCGACGCATCACCATCGTGCTTCTGCGAGAGAAGCCGGTCCTGCCGACGAACGTGAATCCGTAAGCATGCTTGCGGGATGGGGGAGGCTGAGCCTTAATCGAGGCTGGAGTTTTCAGTGACCCAGCACTTCCGAACCCGGCAGCTGCGCTTCTTCCTGACCGCGCCCTCGCCTTGCCCCTATCTGCCCGGGCGCGACGAGCGGAAGGTGTTCACCCACCTGCCCCTGACCGACGGCGCGGCGATCAACGACGCCCTGACCGCCGCCGGCTTCCGCCGCTCGCAGAATATCGCCTATCGTCCCGCCTGCGAGGCCTGCGAGGCCTGCGTCTCGGCGCGCATCCCGGCGGTGGGCTATCCGTTCTCGCGCTCCGAGCGGCGGGTGCTGGACCGCAACCGCGACCTCGAACGCCATGTGGTCGAGGCCGAGGCGACCATGGAGCAGTTCGAGCTCCTGCGCCGCTATCTGATGGCCCGCCACGCCGAGGGCGGCATGGCCGACATGACCTGGCCCGACTACCTGGCCATGGTCGAGGACACCCCGGTCCGCACCCACCTGATCGAATACCGCCTGCCGACCGGCGACCGCGGGCCTGGCGATCTGGTCGCCTGCGCCCTGGTCGATGCGCTCGCGGACGGATTGTCGCTGGTCTACAGCTTCTACGAGCCCAGGCTGGGGCGCCGCAGCCTCGGCTCCTTCATCATCATGGACCACGTGGTCCAGGCCGACCTGCACAGCATCCCCTACGTCTATCTGGGCTACTGGGTGCAGGGCAGCCCCAAGATGGACTACAAGGCGCGCTTCCGCCCCATCGAGGTGCTGCAGGGCCAGACCTGGGTGGTGCTCTCCGAGCGCGAACGGCGCGGGGGCGG
>DATCFQ010000074.1:0-4485 GCA_036509495.1 Caulobacteraceae bacterium | reverse complement strand
AGACTGGGCGCTCTGGTGATCGAGGAACGGCTGCTGGACCAGCTCCCCGAGGGCGCCATGGCCAAGGCGCTGCTGGGCCAGGTCCGGCAGCAGGGGCTTTCCACTCTGCCCTGGAGCGAGGCGGCGCAGTCGCTGCGCGCGCGCGTGGGCTTCCTGCGCGGCCTGGAGCCAGACGCCTGGCCCGACCTCTCCGACGAGGCGCTGCTGGACGCCGCCGAGGCGTGGCTCTCGCCGCTGCTGGACGGCCGCTCGTCGCTGAAGGCGGTTGATGCCGGGGCACTGACCTCGGCCCTGGAAGCCACGGTCGGGTGGGAGGCGATGCGGCGGCTGGAGCGCGAGGCGCCCGAACGTTGGGCCACGCCGGCCGGGTCGCGCCACGCCATCGATTACGCCGCCGAGGGCGGGCCCAGGCTGGAGGCGCGGGTGCAGGAATTCTACGGCCTGGCCCAACACCCGATGCTGGCGGGGGGCCGGGTCCCTTTGACCCTGGCGCTGCTGTCGCCCGCCCACCGGCCGATCCAGGTCACCAAGGACCTGCCCGGCTTCTGGCGCGGTTCGTGGAAGGAGGTCCGCACCGAGATGCGCGGCCGCTATCCCAGGCACGTCTGGCCCGAGGATCCAGCCGCCGCCCCGCCCACCACGCGGGCCAAGCCGCGGGGGAGTTGATCTCTCCCCCCGCTCACCCCGGCGAAGGTGTTGTGTCCCGGAAGGTTGGATGGATGGAATCGGTGTAGAGAGAGGCATGGCCTTTCTGCGGGAGCGCCTTACCCCATGCGCCTGAAGCTGCACGCCAACGCCACGACCACGCCGCGAACCCGGGCATACATCCAGAACAGCCCGGCCTCCTGCGCAGAGCTCTCGCGGGAGCTTGGGATCAGCCAACGGACCGTCGAGCGCTGGCGCGGCCGGCAGGGCGTGGCGGACCGGTCCAGCCGGCCCCATGAGATCGCCACCAAGCTGACGCCGCTGGAAGAGCAGCTGTGCGTGGAGTTGCGCACGACGGTGGACCTGTCGCTGGACGACCTGGTGGAAGTCATGAAGCGGTGCGTGAACCCCGAACTGTCGCGCAGCGCCATCCACCGCTGTCTTCAGCGCCATGGCGTCTCGTCCAGGCCCAAGCCTGAAGCATCGCCCAAGCTGAAGTTCGAGACGCCCACGCCGGCCGGCTTCGTGCACGTCGACGTGAAGTACCTGCCGCCGTTGAACCGCAGGCGCTCCTACGCCTATGTCGCCATCGACCGGGCCACCCGCTTCGCCTACGTCGAGATCCTGCCCGATCGCAAAGCCGAGACGGCGGCGGGCTTCCTCGAGCGCTTCCTGCAAGCCTTCCCGCTGAAGGTCCACACCCTCCTGACCGACAACGGCTCGGAGTTCACCGATCGCTTCGCTGTCGACAAGAAAGGCAAACCCGAAGGCCGACCCTCGGGCGATCATCTCTTCGACCTCGGCTGCCGCGACGCCGGCATCCAGCACCGCCTCACCAAGCCCTTCAGCCCGCAGACCAATGGCATGGTCGAGCGCTTCAACCGGCGCATCTCCGAGCATCTCGCCCAGGTCCGATACGGGCGGGCCGCCCACCATCGCAGCTTCATCGATCATCGCGAGCGCGACGCCTATCTCCTGGACTTCGTCCAGAACTATAATCGAACCCGGCTACGATGCCTCGGCTACACCGCGCCTCTTGAGATCCTCAACAACCTCACGGGACACAACACGGAGGCCGGGGCCCAGGGCAGGTTAGCGCCGTGATTCAGCAAGGCCCGCCGTCATAGATGAAGTGAACTCTCTGGAAGCCTGGGAGCTGACTTGTCCTGGGCCCCGGCCTCCGCCGGGGTGAGCGGGAAGGAAATGGGCAGACAAGGGCCAACCAGATTTCAACCCGCTCTAAAGTTCCAGAACCGCCTCGGCCGCCCTGGCCGCGCCCTCTCCGTCACAGAGCGCCGCCGAGGTTTGCGACAGGCGCTGGCGCAACCGTCCATCGCCGATCAGCCGTCCGAGGACTTCGGGCAACTCGGTGACGAAGCCCCCGGCCTTCGCATCGACGGCCAGGGCGGCCCCCAGTCGGTCCAGCTCGAGGGTCAGACCCCGCTGGTTTTCGGCCAGGATCAACGAGATCGACGGCAGGCCCAGCACCGCCCGCTCCCAGGTCGACGATCCCCCCGCGCCGATGGCGATGTCGGCGGCGGCGATCAGAGACGCCATCTGGAGGGTGTCCACGTGCAGGCGCACGCGCGGGTCGCGGCCAGCGAGGTGACGCAGCCAGGGCAGGCCCTGCCCGCCGCCGCCCACCACGACGTCGAACTCGAGGTCCTTGAACAGGGGCTGGATCAGATTCAGCACCCGGCCGGTGATCCCGCCGTGATCCATCAGGCCCAGGGAGACCAAGAGCCGCCGCGGCGCCCTATTGGGCCGGCGCGCCTTCAGCACAGAGCCCCGGGCCAGGGCGTAGGCGGGCGCCAGCAGGGCATAGCCGGGGCCGGCCAGCACGCGGGCTCCCGGAGGGATCAGCGATTCGTAATCCTCTTGCGTCCGGCCGAGCGTCGGGTCGATCAGCAGCCGGCAGTGGTGATTCCGATCGGCCAGATCGTCGATGACGGCGATGGCGCGGGCGGCCTCCGACAGGCGCCGCTCGTGGAGGGCGGCGAGGCCGTAGTGGTCCACGACGATGACGTCTGGGCGCCATTGGGCGGCGGCGGCGCGGGCCCCGTCCACCAGCCGGTGCAGCGGCCCCTCCGCCGCCGCCAGGCGCTCCAGCCGCTCGTCCGCGAAGGCGTCCAGCACCTTGGCCGTGGCGGGGGTTGCCATCATCGCGCAGGCGGATCCGCGCGCCAGCAGCGCCCGGGCCAGCGAGAGGCAGCGCATGACGTGTCCGCCGCCGACCTGGGCGCCGCAGTCGGCCAGGAACAGCACCCTGGGCGCGGAGGGTTTGAGCTCGGCTGGACTCATCGCCATCTATGTTGGCACAAGCATTTTTCCCGCGCGTAAACCGGAGTGCGAATGTCCGAGCCCCGTCCCGTCCGTTGCCTGATCGTCGGCGCCGGCGCCGCCGGCTACACCGCCGCCATCTATGCGGCCCGGGCCATGTTGCAGCCGGTGGTCGTCGCCGGCCTGCAGCCGGGCGGCCAGCTGACCATCACCACCGACGTGGAAAACTATCCCGGCTTCGCCGACGTCATCCAGGGGCCCTGGCTGATGGACCAGATGCGGGCCCAGGCCGAGCACGTCGGCGCGGACATCCTCAGCGACATGGTGGTCGAAGCCGACCTGTCGTCGCGCCCGTTCCGGGTCCGCTGCGATTCGGGCGATGAATTCCTGGCCGAGACCCTGATCGTCGCCACCGGCGCCCAGGCCAAGTGGCTGGGCCTCGATTCGGAGCAGAAGTTCCAGGGCTTCGGGGTCTCGGCCTGCGCGACCTGCGACGGCTTCTTTTATCGGGGCAAGCAGGTGGTGGTGATCGGCGGCGGCAACACCGCGGTCGAGGAGGCCCTGTTCCTGACCAATTTCGCCGACAAGGTCACCCTGATCCATCGCCGGGACGAGCTGCGCGCCGAGCGCATCCTGCAGGACCGCCTGTTCTCGCACCCGAAGATCGCCGTCGTCTGGGACAGCGCCATCGAGGAGGTCACCGGCCAGGAGAACCCGCTCGGAGTCACCGGCGTCAAGCTGCGCAACCTGAAGACCCGTGAAACCCAGGAGATCGCCTGCGACGGCGTGTTCATCGCCATCGGCCACGCGCCCGCTTCGGAGGTGTTCATGGGCCAGCTGGAGGCCGACGCCAACGGCTATCTGAAGGTCAAGGCGGGCACGACCGCCACCGCGATCAAGGGCGTCTATGCCGCCGGCGACGTCACCGACGACGTCTATCGCCAGGCCGTCACGGCGGCGGGCATGGGCTGCATGGCGGCGCTCGAGGCCGCCCGCTTCCTGGCCGAGCAGGACCATAAGGCCGCGCACCATCCGCTGAGCCATGCGGAGGCCGACAAGATCGGGGCGTGGTGACAATTAAAGCCGCTCGCCCCCGCGAAGGCGGGGGGCCATCCAGCTTGGCGCGAGCTTAGAAGCCGTACGAACCGATGGATCCCCGCCTTCGCGGGGATGAGCGGTTTGTGTTTAGGCCTGGGTGGCGGCCAGCTTGGCCTTGACCTGCTTCTTGATCTTCAGCGCGCGGGCCGACAGCACCGTGTCGCGGGCCTTCAGCAGGTAGGTGTCGAGCCCGCCTCTGAAATCGAGGGTGCGCAGGGCGGCGTTGGAGATGCGCAGGCGGAAGGCCTGGCCCAGCGCTTCGGAATGCAGGGCGGTCTCGGCCAGGGCGGGCAGGAACCGCCGCTTGGTCTTGATGTTGGAGTGGCTGACGTTGTGGCCGACCATCGGGCCCACGCCCGTAAGTTCACAGCGACGCGTCATTGGGAAAACCTTCGAGAAAACCGTGGGCGCACGCGAAAGCACAAGGCCTCCGCGCGGGAGCGGGCGATATAGGCGAGGAGC